>JBDKHS010000295.1:0-6341 GCA_039797505.1 Pseudomonadota bacterium
ATTTTGTTACCGTATAAAGCTGCAACTACATGAATACTCAATAAGTTAATGTTTATGTGGGTGCAAATAAGCATAAATTAAAGTAGGTTGGGTTAGCCTAAGCTAACCCAACGAAAATAAAGCAGTTGGGTTGCCAACCCAACCTACGCATTTTTTAGCCTACATTTCCCCAAAAGAAATAAAAAAGGACTGGTAGTGCTTTGAGCACTGCCAGTCCTCGTAAGTGGAGATTCACGATGAAGACCTGCTAGGTTTTTAAAACCTAGCAGGTCTCATGTAAAAATTAAACTAACCCGAGTACGACGAACAAGTCATTACTCAAAAAACGCCTCAATTGCCTGCACCACTTCTGACTGCATTTCTCGGGTCAAGCCCACCCACAGCGGCAAACGCAACATACATTCTGCAAGCCGTTCCGTATTATCCAATTCCCCACTCACGCGCCCATAACGCATCCCCGCAGGCGAGGTGTGTAAGGGAATATAATGGAATGCCGCCTGAATGCCGCGTTGTTTCAAATAGCCTAACAATTCATGACGCGCCTGTGCATCTTTCAGCACCAAATAGTAAATGTGCGCATTGTGTTCGCATTCTTCAGGAATCACGGGACGCTTTAAATAGCCCGCTTCTTCCAAAGGGAAAAACTTGCGGTGATAACGTTGCCAAATCGACATGCGCTGCGTGGTAATTAAACTCGATTGCTCCAATTGCGCGTATAAAAACGCAGCGGTCAATTCATTGGGTAAAAACGAAGAGCCGACTTGTTGCCAAGTATATTTATCAACTTCGCCCCGAAAAAACTGGCTACGATTCGTGCCTTTTTCCCGAATCACTTCAGCACTGGCGGCAAATTTGGGATTATTGACCAACAATGCGCCCGCTTCTCCCGCAATAATATTTTTGGTTTCGTGAAAACTATACGCGCCCAAATCGCCCAAACTGCCCAACGCCCGCCCTTTATAGGTTGCGAGAAAACCTTGTGCGGCATCTTCAACCACAGCTAAGTTGTAGGTTTTTGCGATGGCTAAAATGGCATCCATTTCACACGCCACCCCCGCATAATGCACAGGGACAATTGCTTTCGTTTTGGGGGTAATCGCAGCAATAATCTGATTTTCATCCATGTTCAAAGTGTCAGGACGAATATCAATAAATACAGGTACAGCCCCACGCAATACAAATGCATTCGCAGTGGACACAAAAGTATAGGCGGGCATGATCACTTCATCGCCCTGTTGAATATTCAACAACAACGCTGCCATTTCCAACGCCGCAGTACAAGAATGTGTCAATAAGGCTTTTTGGGTCTGTGTTTGAGTTTCTAACCAGAGATGACAACGTTTGGTAAAGACACCATCCCCTGAAAGATGGGCATAGGCTTGGGTGATATATTCAGTTTCTTTGCCCGTCAGATAGGGTTTATTAAAGGGAATTGTCATGGAGAAAAGACCTTGTTTTTATAGTTGTCAATTGATAGGAATAGTTTAACAACCGTGGGGAGAACTCGCACGGTATTTGAGAGATAACTCACGACTTTCTAAATGGGGATTATGCAGGAAAAATGCCGTAATGAGGTTTGATTGCGTAAAGCAAAAGTTAAGGGCTGAATTCAAGACCTGCTAGGGCGTGTCAGCAGATTAATGCCTTTAACAAGGTCGTGGTGTTTTCCAGACCAATGTCGATAAGGGATTTTCTGGGCATAGGGTTTATCTAGGGTTGAATCATCCAAGACAAGCAAACCCTTATTCTTCTCTATCATCGGTTCGGCTTCTTGCCAGAGTGCATCATTATCAGGGTTCATAGCGTGTAAACATCGTGTTATCGCATCAGGTGCAGGTGCATGAGCCTGTATGGGTTGCACTCGACTAGCCTCAAGGCAGCTATAGCTTTTCTGAGCTGCAACCAAAAAGTTTATATAGTCGTATTCGTCACATCGTTTCGGATTCATTCTCTTTTCGATGCCACTTTTACGCCAACTGCGTAACTCCTATTAATTAAAAATAAATTAGGAGCGTTGTATAGATAATTTTCTTAGATTTAACGTGCGCGTATATGTCATAAGTTAAATTAAAACAAGATGATAGAAGTTAATAAATAGCCCTCTTGGTCAAAAACCGAGAGGGTTCTTTATTTATGAAATACATTATTCATAAGTAGGTATGAAAATAAACCATGATTTGCCCATGACGATTTTGCCTGTCATTATATGTAGTGAAACCTTAAAAATTTCGGTTTCATTACTTCACTACTTTTTTTGGAGAATCGAATTGAAAAAACTTTCCTATCTACCTTTACTGGGCACGTTGCTGTGTAGTAACAGTCAGGCTTTAGAAATTCGCCATATCAACACTGTTTTTGCCAACATGGGGCAATGTACTGCTGAGTTTTTCTTGGATGGAGGACCTCCTGGCGATGAACTAACAGACGTTCAAATCACCCTTGACTTACGGATAGGTGGCAAAAAAGAGGCAAGTCTTTCCTTAGAAGTTCCAAGTGTCGGTGGTTCGACTGCTAATAGGTATCAGAGTGCCACCGATACAGTTGAGGGTTTATGTAACGATGACCCCACTGCTGTTTTCATCTTGCGTTCAGCAACTGCTGTGATTAATGGTAAGCGAACCGATCTGCTCAAGACGAAGAGCGTCTTTATCGGTCATTTCAAACCAACTCCCATAAAGTTTAAGTAGCGATGGTGTAAAGGAGTCTTTTATTTGGGGGACTCCTTATTTCAACAGAATTACTCACTTTATTTCTACCTTACAGGTATTTCAAACATGGTAAGAAACTTCTTGATTATCGCATGGCTGTGTATAGCCTCGTAGGTTGGGTTGCTAACGGCAACCCAACACAAACCCCAATCCTTTCCAATATCCGTTGCTGGTGCAGGTTTGTAACCTGCACCGTAACGTTTCAGTTTATTCCGACGCTTTCAAACGTTCCAGTCGGGGTTACAAACCCCGACCGGCTAGGGGGTTTCTAAAGGAATTACAAGAGATGCTGTCGTCTTATTTGATGGGATAAAAGATGGAGAATGCGTTCATCAGCTCAAAGCAGAAGTTTCGGTTTATTAAATATAGGAGTTACGCAGTTGGCGCAAAAGTAGCATCGAAAAGGGAATGAATCCGAAACGATGTGACGAATACGATTATATAAACTTTTTGGTTGCAGCTCAGAAAAGCTACTGTATATTATATCTCATATTTATACTCTTTGACTTAGCCCTCCCCTTTAGGGGGTTGGGGGCGCAGTTTCAGATTTAAATCCGCACTACATGCCGCTGAAACAGACCGATTCGCTTAATTGATGACACGCACTAGAGTTATCACCTTTCTTGGTGGAATACGCTATTCCTCCCTGCCACTCAATTTTCTACTCTTTCTTATCCCGAACTCAGGTTAAGTTAAATCCGAAAACAAGGCGGCCCCATATTCGCCGACATCACCTTCAACCCACAAGTGACCGCCTGTCATCTGTTTACCCAAATACGCGTCCGTCGTGCCAAAAATGCGAAGTGCGCCGTGACTCAGTCCTTGTCCAAGATTATCCAATTTATCACAAACGTCTTAAAATTTGGTGTAAATAAAACAAAGACTTGCCCAACTTACCGCCATAATTGCCCGCGCTGATGCGTTGAATTTCGCCTAATTCACACGCCGCTAAAATCCCGAGGCGCATTGCGTGGGCAATTGCTTCAAAACTTAAACCATCAATCACGATTTCCATGACAGCATGGGTTTCTGGAGTTAATGCGGTGTCAACTTGGGTTTTTAAAGTGGGGCAATACGCATGATTGGTGGACGCAATCATCCCCGCATAGCGCGAGCCGACTTTTGAACCCGCACGCACGATGCCAGCGGGAAACGGCATAATCACCTCGGGCACTTGGCGCATGGCGGAAATCGCGGCTTCGCAGGCAGTGAGCACTGAAATAACGTCTTTTCCCAGCACGAAAAAATTTCCGCCTCCGATGGCTTTAACGATGCCTGTGCTTTCTTCACACAGAAATTCACCTTCCATGACAGGAATACGCCAATAACGTTTTCCATTCAAAACTTTGGATATTTGCCAGCCGTCACCAAAATAGCGCAAGGCTTTCCCCAAAGGGGCAGGATCATCGCTTTCTATGCCTGCAAAGCAAGCGGTGGTGGGGCAGGTTAAAACGCATTGTCCGACTCGATTTTGCAACTGTTTCAATAAATTATTGCGAGTTCTGGCAAATAATAACACCGCAATACCCGCGCGGCGGTCTGGAGTTTCTTCAGGAGACAAAATGCGTTCAATGCCTGCCTCGCAGCCACAGGCAATAATGGAAGTCGCAAAGCCTGTCATGGTTTGCGCGGCAACCATCGCCCAGTACGGATTGTGGGCGGTGATAATAATCCGCGTTGCGTACATTTGAAAAGCTTCAGCAAAATTGTCTTCGATGAGAACGCCGTTGATTTGCATGGGAATATCATCTGAATATTTAATTAACTGTGTGCCTTTAAAGAAAGCCCCAACCCCCTAAAGGGGGCTAAACATAAAAAATGCTATCTTTAAAGTCCCCTTTAGGGGATTTAGGGGCTTCTTTAAGGGGATTATTTATTTATTTCTTCGTCACAAACATCGCATCCCCATAACTGAAAAAGCGATATTTTTGTTGAACCGCGTGCGCATAAGCAGCCAACACCGCAGTTTGTCCCCCCAACGCTGAAACCAGCATTAATAATGTCGATTCTGGTAAATGAAAATTTGTGAGCAGCGCGTCAATACAACGAAATTGATAACCCGGTGTGATAAATAAACGGGTATCCCCTTGATAGGGCTGTAATTTGCCTGTCGTGGCGGCGGCACTTTCCAAAGCACGCACGCTGGTCGTGCCAATAGCAATTACCCGTTTCCCCCGCGCCCGCGCCGCTTGCACTTGTGCCACGACTTCCGCCGAGACTTCGACTTGTTCCGCGTGCATTTTGTGCTCGGCTAAATTATCGACGCGCACGGGGGTAAATGTTCCTGCACCCACATGCAGGGTGACAAACGCGGTTTCTAAGCCTTGCTCGCGTAGCCGTTGCAGCATCGCCTCATCGAAATGTAAACCCGCAGTCGGAGCGGCTACTGCCCCTTGGGCGCGGGCGTAAACGGTTTGATAACGCTGTTGGTCGTAATTATCATCTTCGCGATCAATATAGGGCGGCAAAGGAATATGTCCCACAGCTTCCAATAATTGGCTCAACGGATAATCAATCACAAATTCTAAAGTGAAAAAATTATCAACCCGCTGCCCAACAATCACCACCACACCATTTTCCAGACGCAAACGTCCCCCCACTTTGGGCGATTTGCTGGCGCGGACTTGGGCGAGTACACGTTTGTCATCGAGAAAACGCTCAATCAAAATTTCAACTTTGCCCCCCGAAAACTTTTGTGCAAATAAACGGGCAGGAATCACTTTGGTGTCATTGAAGACTAATAAATCCCCTGCCTCCAAAAATCTGGGCAAGTCGGTGAATTGATAGTCAGCACAATTGCCCGTTGTGCCATCCAAATGTAGCAAACGGCTGCCTGTGCGCTCTGGGCTGGGCTGTTGGGCAATGAATTCGGGGGGGAGTTCAAAAAAGAAATCTTGGCGTTGCATAATTGTTTTAGGGGATAACCGTGTGAATGGAAATTGATGGGTTGTGCTTAAAGCCTACTTAATTTGATTAAGCCTGACGCAGGCTAAAATTCGGACTTGATAAACACTATTCTTAAGCTATGATAACAACTGGTTCACGACACTCAAAGCAGAACCTTGAGGGTTGTGCTTTAAAGTGTTGCAAAATCCTCGCCGCTGGAACGTTGGAACGAGACAAAACTTCTCGCGATTTATTGGGAGAAACTTTGATGGAGTTTCCTGCTGTGCTGATTATGTAAGTTTTCCGTGGCGGAAATAAATAACTTTTTTATCTTATGGTTTATGCTGAGTAGATTTGTTATTTATCAAATTGTTATCTCATATTCTTAATATATTACTTTATATTTTCGCCACGGACACTTTATTTTCAATGGGTTAGAATAGCATTGGGAATTTTTTAGCTTCAGTTTTGGCAAAATAAGGAAGAATTTATGCTTAATTCACACAATATTATTATGGTTCACGGAAACACTATCCAAGTACTTGATTTTATAATAGCTAAAAGGTATGCTCTCTCATGAGGTGTGACCGCTTAGGTCGTTGAAACCAATACACTATACAGCCCCTGATTGTTCAAGGTTCCTGCTCTCATGAGGTGTGACCGCTTAGGTCGTTGAAACCCAAATTTTGTTATCCGAAGATGCCGCCGAACCTCTCATGAGGTGTGACCGCTTAGGTCGTTGAAACA
>JBDKHS010000296.1:0-3971 GCA_039797505.1 Pseudomonadota bacterium
TTGCCAGTCCAACCTACGAGGTTAATTAATTCAAAAAGCTTTATCAAGCGTAGGGTGGAATAGGCGCAAGCCGTATTCCACCGCAGTAATACAGTTACCGATTCAACTGCGTAACTCCTAAGTTTGATAAAATAACCTGAGTTCGGCGAAAAAATTTAAGAAGTTTAGAAGTTACGCAGTTGAAGTTAGCTTGCACTTTGGAGAAGATACTCGCTTAATTTACCAACGGCAATCCCACATAAACCCCAATCCTTCCCAACATCAAATTATTCTCTTTGTTCTCGTTGGGTTGACTTGCGCCAACCCAACCTACGGATTGCTTGTTGTCAGAACCGCAATTTAATCCCCAAAAATATTTTTAATTGTGTAAATTATGTTTGTGAGGTTCTGACAATTTTGGAAATACGAAATGCGTAATCTATTAATTATAACAATCTTTTTAAACTTGCCCAGCGTAGCAATGGCATATCACGGCAACACCCGCGATTCTTATCGGGAATATTCGCGTCATGAAAAAATCGTAACCCCGCCCGAGATGGAAGAGGTTTTCGCGCCTGACAATTCGCCTCAAGCAGATTCGCTGGATAAGCGCATTATGGATACTTTGCGTTTAACTTGTGGTGAAGGTATTGTCGGCAATGTCACGCGCATGGCGACAGGCAGTTTTAAAGTGGATTGTGATTGAATTATTTCTTATTTTATCTCAAGGAGTTAATTAAAATGTCGTTTGTCAATAAAGCGTTTTTCAGTCTTGCGCTGTTCTGTAGTTTTGCGGTCTCTGCACATGATGATGCATATTTAGACAAGCAAAAATCCCCACACGGCGGACAAGTGCGTATGGCGGGGGTATATCATTTTGAATTAGTGCTGAGTCCAAAACAGGTCACAGTCTATGTCACCGACCACGCAGGGACGGCGGTGAAAACCGAAGAGGCACAAGGTTCAGTGGTTATTTTGGCAAACAAGCAAAAAGCGAGTTTGGAACTGAAAGCAGCGGGTGAAAATATGCTGCAAGCCAGTGGCGATTATGCAAGCAGTCCTGAGATGAAAGCGGTGGTTTCTATAAAACTCAAAGGGCAAGAAATCCAGCAAGCACGGTTTACGCCGTGGGAAAAGTTGAATCCAAAGCCTTAAGTTTGCATAAACCTTTGTTATTTTAGATGTTATGCAGTTGTCTGAATCAGAATAAAACTGAATTTTAACCTGAGTACGACAAAAAGATTTAAGAAGTAATGGCTTATCTCATTTACATGCGGGAGCGTTGGAACGAGATAAGGATAATTGTAGGTGCGAATTTATTCGCATGCGTTTTTAATTTGAGAGCATTGTGTGAATAAATTCGTACCTACAAGACTGCCCTCTAAATTAATCGCTTGACAAGAAAATGATTTAGCTAGAAGTTATGCCGTAATAAAAAATTGTCTCGATTTAGTAAACCCGCTGTGTTTTGAAGGTATAAAAATGGATATTATTTACGTGCGTGACTTGCACATCGAAGCTGTGATTGGGATTTATGGATGGGAGCGACAAATTCGACAAAGCATTGTGCTCGATTTGGAAATGGCTACCGATATTCGTAAAGCCGCCGCCACGGATGGGATTGAAGACACGCTAAACTATAAGGCGGTTGCAAAACGCCTGATTGATTTTGTAGGACACAGTGAATATCAATTAGTAGAAACCTTGGCTGAAAAAATCACCGAAATTATTTTGACAGAATTTCCAGTCAGTTGGGTGCGATTGCAGTTAAATAAACGCGGTGCCGTGCGCGGTGCACGGGACGTAGGCATTATCATCGAAAGAGGGCAAGCGTCTTAAAATGGCAATTATTTATCTCAGCGTGGGCAGCAACGTCGAACCTGCACGTCACATTAAAGCAGGTTTACAAACCTTACAACAATGTTATGGTGAATTGTGTTTATCTGCGGTTTATGAAAGTTCTGCTGTGGGTTTTGACGGAGATAATTTTTATAATTTAGTGCTCAGTTTTCACAGTGATGAACCGCCTTTAGCCGTTGCAGAAAACTTGCGACGAATTGAAGAAAAACATGGGCGCGTGCGCGGCTCACATCGCTTTGATAGTCGCACTTTGGATTTAGATTTGATTTTGTACGATGACATGATTTTAAGCAGCGCGAAACTGAATTTACCTCGCGATGAAATCTTAAAATATGCCTTCGTGCTTGCTCCTTTGGCAGAGCTTGCGCCTGAGTTAAAACACCCCGTGACCGAACAAACCTATCGGGAATTATGGGAAAATTTCGCAAAGTCCGAGCAGTCGATTTGGAAAGTGGCGATTGATCTTGCACCGACTTCTTAACTGCGCTTATAACAGCTTTAAAAACAAGCCCCTAAATCCTCTAAAGAGAACTTTAAAAACAAAGTTTTTTAGGTTTAGCCCCTTTTAGGGGGAAGAGAGTCCCAAAATCGCTTTAAAGAAAGCCCCCAATCCCCTTAAGGGGGCTAAAGATAAAAATTAATACGCTTTTAAGTCCCCTTTAGGGGATTTAGGGGCGCAGTTAAAGGGAGTTAAAAATACTTTGGGACTCTCCTCGCTCGGCTTGGGAGCTTTCTTTAAAACTCTCCTTCCCCTAAAGAAGACTTTAAAGATTGAATCTTTTTTAATGATGCTTTTAATGCCCTTTATGGGATTAAGGGTGCGATGAAACTCAAACGCATCCTTGTCATGGGAATTATTAAACCCATTGATAACTAAGACAGTATTATCTTTAATTTTTAAAATCTTTTTTAGGCAATTTAAGGATATAGTGGCGTGTTATTAAAACTTTTAGCAGAGATTTTTTGATGGCAGAACGTTTTAAAATACTGGTCAGCCAGTTATTAAGTCCCCTCGCCGCGCTTCAATTACGCCTAGAAAAACTCGGGCGCGTGTGGGCTTATACGCAATTACGAGCGCGACTTGATACCAAGGTTGACAGTAGTATCGTGGTCTTAGGCTGCCCCGAAATTCAAGGCACGCGCCAAATTTCCCTCGGAAAAAGCTTATACTTGTACCGCGAACTGCACTGGGAAACCCAAGCACAAGGTAAAATTCTAATTGCTGACAATGTTGTCATCTCACGGGGCGTGCACCTTGTAGCATTTTCAGAAATCAGCATCGGCGAGGGCACTATGATTGGTGAATACAGCAGTATTCGTGATGCCAATCATCACATCGATTCAAGTCAGCCCTTGCGCAATGCAGGACACGACAGCCACCCGATTCATATCGGCAAACAGGTGTGGATTGGGCGCGGAGTCACCATTTTAGCGGGGGTCACGATTGGAGATTATGCAGTGATTGGCGCAAATGCCGTAGTCACCCATGATATTCCTGCCCATACGCTGGCTGTTGGAATGCCAGCACGTCCCCTTAAACGTTATCTCACAGATTAATCACATGAATGTAAATCAAGAAAATACGCAAACGCCTTTATGCGTCGATTTAGACGGCACACTGATTGCCAGCGACACCCTTTGGGAAAGTTTTTTAATCTTATTGCGCCAAAGTCCGTGGTGCATTTTTTTCGTACCGCTGTGGCTGATGCGCGGCAAGTCTTATTTTAAACAACAGATTACTGAACGTGTCAGTTTAGATATTAGCAGCCTGCCATTTCGAGAAGGCGTACTGAGTTTTCTGCAACGCGAACACAGCAGAGGGCGAATTTTAATTCTTGCCACCGCCGCCAACGAAAAAATCGCTTACGCTGTAGCGCAACATCTGAAAATTTTCAATGAAGTGCTCGCCAGCACCGCACAACTGAATTTAAAAGGCAGCAATAAACGCGATGCCTTAATTGCCCGTTTTGGCGAGCATAAATTTGATTATATGGGTGATGCGATGGCAGACATACCGATTTTCAAAGCAGCGCGTCATGCCTATTTAGTCGCCCCCAGTGCCCAATTAAGTGCCGTAGTGCCCACACCTTCCGAGCGCGTGTTTATTGCGCCACGCCCCACGTTAAAAACGT
>JBDKHS010000297.1:0-5589 GCA_039797505.1 Pseudomonadota bacterium
CCCTTTGAAAACTGCCAATCCTCAAGCTTAATTAACTTTCACAGCAACGACATAATTCCTGTAAACGTTGATGCGCTTCTTCAACATTATCATAAATATGCGGGGCTAAATCACGTTGTTCCAAAGCCTCACCGAGCTTAACCCGTAAAAACGCGCTGGTAGTGTAACAAGTCACCCCCAAGTAAAAACGATCCACCAACTCTTTAATCATGTTGGCATAACCATCCATCAACTGCGGCAAAATAAAGAAATTATCATAATTGACGATGGTAAAAACTTTTCCTCCCAAAGGTTCAAGATAATCAATTACATGCTGGCGCACTGCTTCAATCATGTTGTGTGAACGAATTTCAAAATTTTCAAAATTCACAAAAAAAATATTTTCGCGCGCATTAAAACTCAAACGCGCACTGAGCGGCAATTCCAACATTAAGGAACGCAATCCCATTAATTCTTCAATGAAAATATGCTGATCCATACAAGGTAAAGGATCTCGAATCACAGGCACAAACTCCATATGTGCCAAAATATCACGTTCTAAATCAACATGTTTCGCAATTTCAATGAGTTCCAGCCCCTGCGCCCCCAACTGAAACACGCAACGCTCGGTGATATACAACACAGGCTGATTTTTCTTTACTGCATATTCACCGCTAAAGGTGCGATGTTCCACCGCATTCACGAATTTACACACCGAGCCTTCATTAATAATATGCAGCTTGCCTTCGTGCACCGAGAATTCTGCATTTGCGGTAAATGTGCCGACAAACACCACTTTACGCGCATTTTGACTGATATTAATAAAGCCACCCGCGCCTGCTAATTTCGGGAAAAATTTGCTGACGTTGACATTGCCCTCACGATCCACCTGCGCCATGCCTAAAAATGCAAGGTCTAAGCCGCCGCCATCGTAAAAATCAAATTGGGCAGGTTGGTCAATCACCGCTTGTGTATTGCTTGCTGCGCCAAAATTTAAGCCGCCCGCAGGCACGCCGCCAATCACACCGGGTTCAGTTGTTAACGTAATTAAATTAATCACTTGCTCTTCATTGGCAACGCTGGCAATGCCTTCGGGCATTCCGATGCCTAAATTCACAATGCTGTTTGCTTTTAATTCTAAAGCAGCGCGCCGGGCGATAATTTTGCGCTCATCAAGAGCAATTTGAGGAATGGCGTGCATCGGAATACGAATTTCACTGCTAAAAGCGGGATTGTATTCTGTGCCAAAGGTTTGCCAATGATGTTCGGGACGCGCCACCACCACACAATCCACTAAAACCCCTGGGATTTTGACCTGTTTTGCAGATAAAGTGCCGTTTTCTGCAATCCGTTCCACTTGCACGATCACGATGCCGCCCGAATTATGCGCCGCCATCGCCAAGGGCAAAACTTCCAGAAACAAAGCTTCTTTTTCCATGCTGACATTGCCACCAATATCCGCCGTCGTGCCGCGTAAAATCGCAATATCAATTGGGAAGGTTTTGTAAAATAAGTATTCTTCGCCCTGAATTTCCATCAGTTCGACTAAATTTTCTTGCGTGCAATCGTTGATTTTACCGCCGCCCAGACGCGGGTCTACAAAAGTGCCTAAGCCTACGCTGGTTAATAAGCCGGGACGTTTGGCGGCGATTTCTCGGAATAAGTGCGCAATCACGCCTTGTGGCAGGTTATAGGCTTCGATTTCATTGTTAATTGCCAATTGCTGCAATTTAGGCACTAAGCCCCAATGCCCACCAATCACGCGTTTAATCAGCCCTTTATGCCCTAAATGATTTAAACCGCGTTGTTTACCATCGCCCTGTCCTGCGGCATAAACCAGGGTTAAATCGCGAGGTTTGCCCGTTTCTAAAAAATATTCTTCTAAAGCAATCGCAACCCCTTCAGCAAAACCAATGCCGACAAAACCATCAGTGGCAACGGTATCGCCGTCATGGATAAGACGTACTGCGGCTTCTGCACTGACAATTTTACCTTTGCGAAATAACGGCGACTGCGACAGTATGGGGTGTTTGTTCGGCATGCTGTTTCCTCCTCTAAGCTTTTTATATTTATTCCTTACAGTTTTAGCAGTTTTCGCCGCCAATTACAAAGTAAGTTGCAGGGGTTTGTGAACGGATAGCACTGATTTTAATGAGTGCTGTGCGTGAGACCCGCTTGTTGTAAATTTTAGAGCAGTGCTGTTTAAGCAAGTTAGGGAGCGTCTAAAATCTATATAAAGCAAGTTTTCCAATGGCATTGGTAAAACGTGCATTTTTTGCAAGTAAACCCTCATTTTCTAAATTCAGTGCCATGTTTAAATCACCCAGTAAAATCACATCTAAACCCTGCCTTTCCCGCGCAATGTGGGCTCATTGTCCAGACCTTTTAAAAGTCAACTTTACCGTGTGCATGGTTTGTTTTTCAAATAAATCCGCGATGTCTTGGGCAGCAGGAATAAAATTTATCACACTGCCAACATGCATTTCTTCGGCATGACTGCGGCGTGATAATAGTACCCAGAGCATAAAAATCTAGGAGTTACGCGGTTGAATTTACAAGCAGTTCGTTGAATTAATTAGCTTATTGATTCAACTGCGTAACTTCTAAAATCATTACTTTTTTATCACAATTGTTCTCCTGCATGAAAAGCTTCTGTTATGATTACAAACACGATGAGTGTTATTCAAAGATGCTCGAAAGTCCGAATTTATTGGAAAAAGTGAGAAATAGCATGTTATCTGCCATTTGAAAAATCAGTTTTCAGAAATATTGTTCACTAAATTCCCTTGCAAACCCAATACTTAAAAAGGTATTTATCATGTCTTTCCCTAACTATTTGCGCTGGATTGATGCTATTTGCACACGCTTGGAACAAGAACAAGTCACTTTGACTGCGCATGAAATTGAAAAAATGTTCAAGCCCTTGTTTGAACAACAAATTCCTGCCGAACAAGCCATCGTGCAGCAATGGCAACAAATCAATCAATATCGGCTGACAAAATTTTAACTTTGTGAAATACCGTGTAAATATTCAATCACCTGCCCAAAACTAATGGCAGCATCATTCACGGGTAATTTTTCAGGAAAATATACGGTAAATCCCTTGTTTTCTAGCAAAGGAATTGCCAACTCACTCAACAAACGGTTTTGAAATACCCCCCCTGCAAACCCGACTTGTGTCACAGGATACGCCGCCCGAATCGCCAGTGCTTGCTGCAATAACGCCTCCGCTAAACTGTGATGCGCCCCCGCCGCCCGCTCCGCTTGGCTATAAGTTGCATCCTGCATATATTCCACCAAAGGCGACCAATCCACCTGCCAACCCGTGGCAGTGCTTTGCAAAGTCAACGATGGAAAACGCGGCACACCCTGAAAACTTGCGGCAAGTGCTTCTAAATACATCGGGGCTTGTCCTTCAAAACTTGCGGTGTGAATAATCCCCAATAAACTCGCCAAACCATCAAATAAACGCCCCGCCGCCGTGGTTTGTGGACAATTTAATTTAGAATCCCACATTTTTCTAAAAATAGGAATTTTATCGCTATTTTCGACAGGATTGAATTCCACACCCGACTGCCACGCAAGACTTAAAGCAGTGCGCCAAACCTCACGAGTAACCTGCTCTCCCCCTAATAAATGAAATGCTTTTAAATGTGCTAAACGTTGCCATTGTCCTATTCGACCATATAAGGCTTCACCGCCCCAAAGCTCAGCATTTTTTCCAAAACCCACCCCATCCCAAGTAAAAATTAACCAAGGCTTTGAATTATGAAATTCTCCCGCCACGGCTGACGCATGAGCATGGTGGTGAAACACGGGAAAACTGGGTAAGTCATAACGTTTTGCCCAGCGCGTGCTCGCATAATTTGGATGGGCATCATAAATAATAGTTTCTGCTTTGATTTTATAAATTTGCTGAAAATCCTGAATAACTTGTGAAAATACATCCATACTTCTTGCTGAACCTAAGTCTCCAATGTGCGGAGAAAGCATAATTCTATCTTCAGCAGCCAACGCAATCGTATTTTTTAAATGCCCCCCCACAGCGAGCACAGGATGCGGCAATTTAAACGGCAAACGCATTTCTAAAGGCGCGTAGCCTCTCCCTAAACGTAAAGGACGGGGGCGTTGTTGAATACTGCGAAATACAGCATCATCGGCTGGGCGCACAATCGGGCGGTTATGGTGCAAATACGCATCAGAAATATGGCTTAAACGTTGTATAATTTCATGATTTTCCGTCAACACAGGTTCGCCACTGAGGTTAGCAGAAGTCGCGATAAGAGGTGAAGCAAATTCTTGTAATAATAAATGGTGCAAGGGGCTATACGGTAAAATTACCCCAATTTCATTTAAATCAGGGGCAATAAGTTCGGGTAAATCATAAGTTGTAGCTTTTGAAAGTAATAGAATAGGAGGCTGTGGAGAGCTTAATAATTGGGCTTCGGAGTCATTTAAATGAACTTGCTGTTTTACATAAGATAATTCATCGGTTTCACCGACGGGAAACATCACTGCCAAAGGTTTTGCAGGACGTGGTTTCTGGGCGCGTAAACGGGCGATACTTTCCAGATTTCGTGCATCACATAATAAGTGATACCCCCCTATCCCTTTGACTGCAATAATTTTTCCTGATTTTAAGGCGTTCACTGCGGCTGCTAGAGCTGCCTCACCTTGTGCAGAAATTTGCGCATTTTCTTCAAAACTTAATACGGGACCGCATTCAGCACATGCCACGGGTTGTGCGTGAAAACGTCTGTCATTGGGGTCGTGATATTCCGCAGCACAGGCAGCGCACAAGGGAAAATCAGCCATACTGGTATTGGGGCGGTCGTAGGGCAGGCGTGTGATTAAAGTGTAACGCGCGCCGCATTGGGTGCAATTGATGAAGGGGTAGCGATAACGGCGGTTTTGCGGGTCGCGTAATTCTTGTAAACAGTCGGGACAGGTGAAATAATCGGGCGGCAAGTGAATAAGGCTGTAGGCATCGGCGGTGCTGCTGAGAATTTTAAAGTCGTTGACGGCTTCGCAAGCACAAGTTTGCACGCTTAAAATCTCGGCTTGCACCAAGGGCGGTGCTTTGAGATGAAAATTTGCTGCAAATTCTGCGAGTGCTTCAGATGTGCCTTGCAGATGAATTTCCACTTGTCCGATGCGATTTTTCACCCAACCGTTTAAACCATATTCCTTGGCAAGCCGATACACATACGGGCGAAAACCCACGCCTTGCACTTGTCCTGTGAGTTGCCAACGTTGGGCGGTGAGTTGATTCATGTTGCTGTTCCGTTAATGTTTAATAGCATTTTTATAATATGGCGTTAGATTAGTTTTTTCTCGTCTATTACGAAATGCTCAATATTCTTATGAGCCGATTGTCGGTGAGAACTTATTCGCACCGACAATTAAACGATTTGATAATAATAAACACTTCAGTTTAGAACTTAACTTAATGGCAGTCGTAGGGTGGAATAGCGTAGCGTATTCCACCCAGAAAGGTGATAACGCTAGGCATGACGCAGTTGAATCGATAAGACCCTCCTTGTACGGTAGAAGCTTTAGGAATTACGCAGTTGCATCGGTAACTGTTTGATTTTACTAGAAACACGATTG
>JBDKHS010000298.1:0-3790 GCA_039797505.1 Pseudomonadota bacterium
CAACCGAGGTTTCAGTCGGCATACCTTGTACGTGTTGTGTACGTGAAACCTGATAAACAAGACGATTTTCTCTAGCCGCTTCAATCACTTTAGAGGCTGCATTTTTGGCATTTGCAGAAGCATTATTGCTGTTCAGAGTGTTCTTAGCGACTTCTAGCGCATACTCTTTTGTACCTTGTGAATAGCCATAATACCGTTTTAGTGGGCTACCACCGCCCTTGGCTTCCAAAACGATCACTTGTTTTCCAGATTGATAAACCTGATCGAAACCGCGACCTTGTCCAACTTCACCTTGGTACAAAGGCGTAAAATTCATTTTCTGTGCATAACGGAGTGCGCCATCATTTCCGAGATCTTCGATCAATTTTGCCTTGTTATAAACGCGTCCTGCTTGGGATTCGGTGAGATACGATGCACGTAAATTTTGCGTGCTTAGGGTCTCTCCCACAGTGGAAACCTTATTGTAGAAGTCGTATTGTTGCCGAGCAGACAGTACTTCACTACTGGTACTGGTATTGATGACCGCAATCCCTGTCATTCCAGACAGTAAAAAGTTCGTCTGCTCCATACTGAAAAGTGGCAAGACGGTATCTTGCTCGGCAGCATGTAGGATGTCTGCATAGAATAAGTTAAGCAGTAACAATACACGAAGAATTTTCATGGGTATTTTCTCCTGTTAGAAATCCGAAAGCTTCTTCTTGTTTGCCAGTAGCATGTTTGAAGAGATTATCACTTTCTGATCATCAGAAAACTTTGCATAAAACTTACTAAAAGCTTCTTGATAAGCTGTGGAAACTACAAATGAAAGTAATCGGGTATCTATTGGTGCTAGATATGACAACATATCCCCATATAACGCATTCTTATCATCACCCGTTATATGAAGACGAGAGTTAGCAACTTCATGAAAAGCTTTTATTTGTTGCATTGTATCAACGTCATAAGCTTTTCTTTGACTTTCTTGCCACTGAGTAGAGACTTTATTAACCTTTTGCAGCATATCCTTTGCTTTACGTAAATAAGTATCTGATGTCAATTGCCCCATGTTTTCAGTAATGACGACGTACAATTTATTTAACTCGTCTATACCATCTTGTTCTTTAAACTGTTTTGGTGTTTTCTTATACTTCTCGTTAAAAGCCTCAAATTTGTTAGCCTGTTCATCAATTTTATCCCACACAAGTTTTGACTGCTTCTCAGAAATATCTAATTTTGCTTGTTCTAAGCGATCAGATAATTTAGCAACTTCTGCCTTTTTCGCATCATCATTAATTTCTGATTCTACCAAAACCGTTTGTTTAAGCATGGCATCGGCTGCATTGATATAGTACAAAGTAAAATTCGATTTAGCAGGCTCTTTTAAAGCTTTTTCAATAAATGCATTCGCACGTCCCAATAATTCGTTCATTGCCATTGAAGTCCGCTTTTTCGAGGCTTCCGTTTCTATAGCAGCATTGAACTGTTCTAACGCTGCCACTTTCTTCTGAACACTCGTTTTATCTTCAGCACTGAGCAGTTCTGTATTCAAATCTCGCAAACCAGCTAACACCTTTTCCAGATCAGAGACTGAAATAGTGTCAGGTTTATTTGCCAATAACGCATCACTTGCAGTAACTAACTGTTGTTTTTGTTGCGTGGTGCGATTAGCCAACACAGTGGTTAATTCTTGTTTATGTTTAGTCAGTTCGGTAAATGTTTTCTGTAAGCTTTCCAAGTCTTGAGGTTTACTCAAATAAACGGCTTGTGTTCGCAAAAAACCGTCCATTTCAGAGAGCAATCGTATTGCATTCTCGGCATCCGTTTTTCCAAGACGCATAGCGTAATCTTGCATACTTTGGTAATACTGAGAAAGCACTGTGACATCCCCTTGTGCTTGTTTTAGTGCACTCCCAAAGTAAAGCCCAGCTGTTTGCAACTCGTTCTTAGACAAGGCTTCTTTTGCTCGTGTAAGCAGTGACGTAATATCAATAGGTACAAACTTATTACCTGTTTCGGTGGGTGTAAGCTTCACATATTCAATATTCTGCTTCTGTTGCAGTAAATAGACCGCAACACTCAGTACTATCATGAAGATAGCAGATATAAAATAACACTTTTTCATCATTTCCTCAGAAAGATATGTACGAAAATCAATAATAACCTAAAGCCTTTTATATGACAAAGGATTTGCTGTAGAGGTTTGTAACCCCGACTGAAACGTTTAAGAACATCAGAATAAGCTGAGACGTTACGGTATAGCCCCGTAGCCCCGTAGGTTGGGTTAGCGATAAGCTAACCCAACGAAAAACATGGAATTAACACATTGTGGTTTGGGAAGTTAGAGCAAGTTGGATTAGCGGCAAGCTACCCCAATAAAAACCATAATCAAAATATGGAGTTGTGGTGAGTGTTTAAGTTAATGTTGGGTTACCTATAGCAACCCAATCTACGCAACTACACACTGATAAAACTCCTCACTCCCCCGCCCCCATCTTCTCCGCCCGTCCCAAACGCTCCCCAGCAATCTCCCGCGCGTCTGCCAAAGACAGATTTAATTCAGTGCCCCAACAACCCTGCATTTGTTCTTGCAAAATCGTACTCAAAGCATCCAAATGTTCAGGCATCGCATTCAAGGCAGGAATATAATGAAATTCTTTGCCGCCTGCGTGCAAAAATAACTCACGGTTTTCTTGGTCGATTTCTTCCAAGGTTTCCAAACAATCCGCACTGAAGCCCGCGCATACCACATCCACCCGCCGCGTCCCTTCACGTCCTAATTGCTGCAATACGTGATCGGTATAAGGCTTGATCCATTCTTCTTTCCCAAACCGCGACTGAAAACACACCGACCATTGCGAAGCAGGTAATTGCATCGCCTCAGCGACTAAACGCGCCGTTTTATGACATTCGCAAAAATACGGATCGCCCGAAGTGAAAAAGCGTTGCGGCATTCCATGAAACGAAAATAGCAATTTATCAGGTGTGCCATGCGCCGCCCAATAGCCCTGAATGCGTGCCACCAAAGCTTGAATATAAGCAGGATGATCAGGGTAATGCGTCACAAAACGCAAATCAGGCAACCACCGCCATTGGGTCAATTCCGCCGTCACCGCGTCAAAAGTCGAAGCTGTCACCGCAGAAGCGTATTGCGGATAAAGCGGTAACACGATTAAACGTTGAATCGATTGCGCCCGAAAACTTTCCAACGCCTGCGCAATTGACGGCTGCCCATAACGCATTCCTAACGCCACTTGCACGGGTTGGGAAAAATGCGCACTCAAGCGTTCTTGAATCCCTGCTTGTTGTTGCTGACTAATCGTGAGCAAGGGTGAGCCTTGCGTAGTCCAAATCTTTTGATATTTCAACGCAGAACGGCGCGGACGCACCCGCAAAATAATGCCGTGTAAAATCAACATCCATAACCAACGTGGCATTTCCGTAACCCGAGGGTCAGCGAGAAACTCGGCTAAATAACGGCGCACGGCGGGCGTGGTCGGTTCGTCAGGCGTGCCCAAATTGGTGATTAATACGCCCGTGCGCGGCAATTGGCTATGACGATAATTCAAAGGATTTTTATAAGGCAGCATCAGGTTTACTCTTAATCGTCAATATATAAGGGTTGTTTGGGCGTGACATGGGTATGCCATAAGTTCACGATTTTGCAGAATAAATCAGCAGTGCGCTCGGCATCATAAATCGCAGAATGCGCTTGATTGGCATCGAAGGGAATCCCTGCAACCCGTGCGGCGCGGGCTAATACGGTTTGTCCATACGCCAAACCCGCTAAAGTCGCGGTGTCAAAAGTGCTGAA
>JBDKHS010000299.1:0-3441 GCA_039797505.1 Pseudomonadota bacterium
TCTAATTTATCCAAGGCGTGCCGTTGTTCAAAGGCTTCTGCATAAAGTTCAATCGCGGCGGGCGCGGTATACATCCCTGCGCAACCACAAGCAGATTCTTTGCTGGTTTGGGAATGCGGTGCGCTGTCTGTGCCGAGGAAAAATTTCGGGCTGCCGCTGGTGGCTGCGTCTAATAAGGCTTGGCGATGGCGTTCGCGTTTCAAAATTGGTAAGCAGTAATGATGTGGGCGCACGCCACCGACGAATAATTCATTACGATTCATTAATAAATGATGTGCGGTAATCGTGGCGGCTAAGCGTGCCGAACTTTGGGCGACATATTCAGCGGCTTGTGCGGTGGTGATATGTTCCAGCACCACACGCAAGGCAGGGAATTCGTTTAATAAAGGGTCAAGCACATGTTCGATAAACACTGCTTCACGGTCGAAAATATCGACGCTGCTCGCAGTGACTTCGCCATGAATAAGCAAAGGGACATCGTGTTGTTGCATGGCTTCCAACACCGCCCACACTTTGCGTAAATCACTCACGCCTGCATCAGAATTGGTGGTTGCGCCTGCGGGATAATATTTCACTGCCACCACTTCACTGTGATTTTTGAGTTTGGCAATTTCGCTGATTGGCATATTGTCGGTTAAATACAAGGCCATCAAGGGGTTAAATTTTGTGTCTGCGGGTAGGGCGGCGAGAATGCGTGAGCGATAGGCAAGGGCTTGGTCTATGTGGGTGATGGGCGGTTTTAAATTGGGCATCACCAAGGCGCGGGCAAAACTGCGGGCGGTGGCGGGAACAACTGATGCCATTAAATTGCCGTCTCTGAGGTGTAAGTGCCAATCATCGGGCTGGGTAAGCGTTAAGCAGTGCATTGCAATCCAATATGAGTCGAATTCAAAGAAAGGGGTGGTGCGGGTTAGACTAATATATTTAAGGGGTTATTCGAGGACTGCCAGTCCTAAATCGCGATCTTACTCGAGACCTACTAGGTTTTTAAAACCTAGAAGGTCTGAAGATGAGAGAAATCTCTAAACTGCGCCCCTAAATCCCCTAAAGGGGACTTTGAAAGATTTAAAACCAGCCCCCAACCCCCTAAAGGGGGCTAAACATAAACAAATATTTAGTTTTTAAAGTCCCCTTTAGGGGATTTAGGGGCTTCTTTAAATCTTTAGCACCCTTCAGGGGGTTGGGGGCGCAGTCAATTCTAAGCAATTGAAAATTTTATTTAAAGTCGTGCCGATACTTCGTTAAACTATGTCCAATCACGAAACTTGTTATTATGCCACGTTTATTAGGAGTCTTCAGCGTTAAATGTCTGTGTCAGCTTCTCGGATTTTATTGATTGTGACGCGCCAAATTGGGGACGTATTTCTAGTTACGCCCCTCTTGCGTAGTTTGCGCCGTGCCTATCCAGATGCGGTGATTGATGTTTTAGTATATGCGAATAAGGGCGGGATGTTAGTCGGTAATCCTGATTATTCTGAGTTAATTTGTGTCAGTGATTATCCCTGTATATCAGAATATTTTCAGTTACTTACCCGCATTTTTCGCCGTTATGATTTGGCAGTTTCAACGTTAGTGGGAGACCGTCCGCTGGCATATGCCATATTAGCCGCGCCTGTGCGAGTCGCCTTAGTACCCGCACCACGTTGGCAAGATGCTTGGAAACGCGCTTTAATTCAGTATAAAACTACCTTTGATAATTTATACACTCACACTGTCACCCAGAATTTAAAACTTGCGGATTTATTAGAAATTCCGCGTTGTTATGAAATGGTTGCGCCCACGCATGCCGATGATGAATTAAGTTTAGATCAAGCCTTGCCGTTTGCATGGCGTGAACAGGCATTTGTGGTGCTGCATTTGTTGCCGATGTGGCAGTATAAACGTTGGACTTTGGAAGGTTGGACGGCGTTGGCACAGGCTTTACACGCCCAAAATTTACGCATTGTATTGACGGGGGGCAATGCGCCTGTCGAACAAGAATTTTTACAACAAGCTTTAGCGGTATTTCCTGAAAATACGGTGAATGTGGCGGGAAAACTGACATTCAGTGCGGTGGCGAAATTGTTGAAAACGGCAAAATTATATGTAGGGCCTGACACGGCGGTGACACATTTGGCGGCGGCGGTGGGCGTGAAAACTCTGGCATTATATGGCCCGACGAATCCGCTGAAATGGTCACCCTATCCACAAGGCTATGCACGCAATTATCCGCCATTTGAACACAAAGGCACGCAGCACGTCGGCAATATTTTATTGTTGCAGGGCGAGGGTGATTGTGTGCCTTGTCATGAAGAAGGCTGTGATCGTCACAAGCAAAGTGAGAGTCGTTGCTTGCAAGAATTGCCCGCAGAACGGGTTATTACAGCAGCATTGAGCTTGTTGTCTGAAACGCAATTAAAAGAATAAGCCACCGCCCAAAACTAGGAATTATTGAAGCAAATCCGTATTCCTCGTATCCTAGCCTGACATCCATTCACGACCATCCTTACCTCATGCCAAAAGTTTCCCCCTATGTGCTGCTGGTGCTGACCACCTTTTTCTGGGCAGGCAATTTCGTCATTGGGCGTGCAGTCAATCCTTATATTCCTCCGATAGCGCTTTCTTTTTGGCGCACCTTGCTGGGCTTAATCATTATTCTGCCCTTCGCCCTGCCCCATATCAAACAGCAATTTCACATTATGCGCCGCCACGCGGTGATTATTATCACCTTGGGCACTTTGGGCGTGGCAGGTTTCAATACCTTCGCCTATTTCGCATTACAATCTACCACTGCCACCAATGCCGTGCTGCTGATGTCTACGACACCCATTGTGATTATTCTGATGTCTTTCATCGTGTTGCGCCATACCATCAGCTTAATGCAATTTATAGGAGTCACGATTTCACTGGCGGGCGTAATATTCATTGTCAGCCACGGACATTTAGAAAACATCTTGGGATTAAGCCTAAACCAAGGCGATTTGTGGATGTTAGCGGCGGTGCTGGATTGGGCTTTATATTCTGTATTGCTGCGCTGGAGACCCGCCGCCTTACATTGGCTGGCATTTCTCGGTGGCTTGGTGTTGGTCGGAACATTGGCATTAACCCCCTTATATTTATGGGAGTTGCAACACGGTATGCACTGGGAACTTTCCACGCCCGCCCTGCTCGGCATTGCTTACACCGCAATTTTTCCCTTGTTAGTCGCGTATATTTTCTGGAATCGGGCGGTGCACGAAGTCGGGGCAAACCGTGCAGGACAATTTTTACATTTATTACCCGTTTTTGGCACGCTGTTTTCCAGCGTTTTTTTAGGCGAAAAACTTTTCAACTATCATTATATTGGCGTGGGTTTGGTGTTCACAGGCATTTATGTTGCGACCTTGTGGCGGTCGTCAAAGGCGTGAGCAATGCCCGCCTAGAGTTATCTCGTTTCTAAGGTGGAATACGCTACGCTATTCC
>JBDKHS010000300.1:0-3295 GCA_039797505.1 Pseudomonadota bacterium
CGCAGTTTTTCCACGATTTTGGAAAAGCTCAAACAATATAATAATTATTTGGAAGGCATGGCGAGCCGACTTTCTCATGAATTGCGCACGCCAATCGCGGTAGTGCGTTCTTCGCTGGAAAATTTGGAGCAGGAACAGGCTTCATTTCCCGAAGACACCCATATTTATATCGAACGCGCCAAACAAGGCATTGACCGCTTGAACACGATTATTACCCGTTTGAGCGAGGCGACACGTCTAGAACAAATGTTGCAAAATGCCGAGCGCGAAGTGTTCAATTTAACGGAATTGGTGGGGAATTGTATTGCAGGTTATCGCTTGGCATATCCCAATCAACGCTTTCAAGCGGATTTATTAGCCGTGCCGATGATTTTAGAAGGCGCGCCCGATTTAATTGCACAAATGTTGGATAAATTAATTTCTAATGCAGTCGATTTTGCCGAGAAGGACAGTATCATCAAAGTGCATGTCAGTTATGAAAAACATTTTGCACGCATTGATGTGATTAATCGTGGCAATAATTTGCCTGACGTGATGCAAGAGCGTTTGTTTGAATCGATGGTGTCCTTGCGCCCACAAACAGGCAATCAGAAAGAACCACATTTAGGGCTGGGTTTGTATTTAGTGCGTTTGATTGCGGGCTATCACGGTGGACAAGTTAGAGCAAGTAATAATCCTGAAGGGAGTGGGGCAATGTTTACTGTGTTTTTGCCACTGACGTGGGAGTTATAAGCTTTTGTAATATACCCCTTTCAAGTGAAATCGTTCCTTCCTCAACTTCTCGAAAGTCACTCATGAAAATCCTCAAACGCATTATTTACAGCCTGAAGATGGGCTACCTTCATCGCAATGCCTTGGCACAACTCTATTTACGCACGCCATCGCAACAAAGTACGCTCGATCTTGTGCCACAAGATTTGATAAAACAAGGGGTTAAAATCTTAGTTTTGGATTTTGACGGCGTGCTGGCATCGCATGGTGAATTATTGCCTGCCCCTGAAATAGCGCACTGGCTGCAAAATTGTTTGCAAGCCTTTCCCGCTGAACAGATTTTTCTGCTGTCAAACAAGCCGCTGCCTGCGCGGGTGGCGTATTTTGAACGCTATGGCATTCGTTGCATTGCGGGTGTGCAAAAAAAGCCTTATCCCGAAGGACTGTTAAAAATTCAACAACTTGCCCAATGCCAAGCTTCAGAAATTTTGCTGGTCGATGATCGCTTATTAACGGGCGGTTTGGCGGCGTGTATTGCACAAACGCAAATTTATTATGTAACGCGCCCATTAATTGCATGGGGTAAACGTCCTTTTGCAGAAAGCTTTTTTATGCTGGTGCGTTGGGCAGAACGGCGTATCATCGCGAGATATAGCGCGACTGCGTTATAGAACCCATTTGGAATCTGAATAGTTCATCTTGTCAACAGCGTTAAGTGTAGGTGCGAATTTATTCGCATGCGTTTTTAATTCGAGCGCGTTGTGCGAATAAATTCGCACCTACAAGCAGCCCATAGGATGTGCTAACGATAAATCTCGATTTTGGTAAAATCAACCAGTTACGGATTCAACTGCGTAACTTCTACATCATTAAACATCTCAATGATAAGTTTAGTGACTTCGATTTCTCGTTAGTAGTCAAGCCTAGGCAATTTTTACAGAGCCAGTCACGCTTAGAGAAAGTTTTCTCCAGACGACTGAGGCTTATGTAAAAGCATGCAATATTCCACTTAATTTTGGAAATTAAGGAATTGAAGCTGCATTTTGATGTGTGTACAAAGATTAATGATGATTTATGCCGTCAAATAAAATATCATTACAGCCTAATGTGTACCGCCAGTTTCTGTGCTAGATTATCCTAGCGTAAAGTCAGTTTTTAGGCGCAGTTTGCATGTTTGATGAAAAATTGAATTGAGTCCCCATAAAAAGCCTAGAGACAGTTCAAGTTTGCAGCTTCATCAATACGCGAGTTGATGATTGAAGTTAAAAAATCTGATGTCAGTTTTCTTAATGTAGGTAATAATGTAGCGATGGTTTTCACAGCAATGAAAACACCATCAACAGCACAGCTTTTGAAGAATTTATAGCCTGCTGTGGTATGAATAGTAAAGTAGCGAACAAATGAGGATGCAGCGTTTCAATTGCAGAGCGTAAGCCCCAATTTACACACTCCCTGTTTACATCGCTAAATCATGACAAGCATGGTTATACGACTTGTCAGATGGTCGAGACACGTTACAGCTAGACCTTAAATGCACAGCAAGCGCAGGTCACGATTTTTTGTGAACACTGTATTTGATGTGAATATATCAGGCGCGTAGCTTTTCATAAGTTATGCGCGGTATTTAGTAACGATATTTTTAACTAAGCGTTTCTAATAAGCGATAACATAACTTAGGAATTAACACCAACAATGGCTAATCAATCCTATCTTTACAATGCTTCTTTCATAGATGATTTATATGAAGCCTACCTTGCTGACCCCTCCCAAGTCAGCGAGGACTGGCGTGCTTATTTTGCAAAACTGCAACAAGAACAGCCCGTCAGCACGCCAGAAATTCCCCATGCTCCCATTCAAGAACGTTTCACCGATTACCGCCCCAATTATGCAGCGGGCGCGATTGATGCGACTACCTTACAAGCTTTTGCAAAGAAACAAGCTGCTGTTTTACGCTTGATCACCGCATATCGCTATCGTGGGCATCAACAAGCGCATCTCGACCCCTTACTATTACAAGAACGTCCCGTGGTCGATGATTTAAGCCCAGAATATTACGGACTTACCCCAGAGGATATGTCAACCGTCTTTGACACCGGTTCATTGTACGGCATGACAGATGCAAAGCTTTCAGAAATTATTGCCCGCCTTAAAACCATTTATTGCGGCAATATTGGTGCAGAATACATGCACATCACCGAAACCGAACAAAAGCGTTGGTTACAAGAACATTTTGAAGGCACTCTCGGTAAACCTAATTTTGACGAAGACACCAAAAAGCGTATTTTAGGACAATTGACTGCGGCACAAGGTTTAGAAGACTTTTTGCATACGCAATATGTCGGACAAAAACGCTTTTCCTTGGAAGGCGGCGAAAGCTTAATTCCTGCGTTGGATCAGATTATTCAACAATCAGGCAGTTTAGGCGTGCATGAAGTCGTGCTCGGCATGGCGCACCGTGGACGTTTAAACGTATTAGTGAATATTTTCGGGAAACGTCCTAAAGACTTATTCTCCGAATTTGAAGGCAAAGTTGGAAACGAAAAGATTGCAGGCGACGTAAAATATCACCAAGGCTTTTCTTCTG
>JBDKHS010000301.1:0-9121 GCA_039797505.1 Pseudomonadota bacterium
CGCAACGGGTACAAGTCGAGCGCACGCGCTTACAAAATTTAGAACAACGCCTGCACGAAGCCCAAAAACGTTTATTGCGTTTGGGGCAAGAAGCCCAAGAATTAATTCCCTACGAATTAGAAAAATTAGTCGCTGGATTAAAAACTGAATTTTCTGAGCTAGAAATCAATTTATCTGAAGCCGAGCACACTTTAAACACCCATCAAACCGCCGTGCTGCAATTGCGCGATGTCACCCAAACACTTGCCGCCCGCCTGCATGAAAGTCAATCGCAATCCCATCAATTAACGGGACGCTTAGCCTCGCTAGAAGCCTTGCAAGAAGCGGCTCTTGGCAAAAGTAATGCGGATTTAAGCGCGTGGTTACACGTCAATCAATTGCGCGATTTGCCACGTTTAGCCGAAACTTTGCACGTTGATAAAGGCTGGGAACGCGCCGTTGAAATTGTGTTGGGCAATCGTTTAGAAAGTTTATGTGTCGAAAATTTAGACAATTTAGCCACTGCCCTTGAAAAATTGCCCAATGGCAAATTATATTTTTTAGAAACACACACCGCTCCCGCTGCCAGTTTATTAAAACAAGCGCGTTTACTGGATAAAATCCAATGTTCTTGGGATATTAGCAATTTATTGTCGGGTGTGTTGATTGCAGAAAACTTGGAACAGGCTTATAGCTTGCGTGCTGAGTTGGCGGCGCATGAATCCGTGATTACCCAGCAAGGTCTGTGGTTGGGGAAAAATTGGTTGTGCAGCCAGCAAGGACATGACGAAATGGCGGGCGTGTTGGCACGTGAGCAAGAATTGCAGGCAGTCACTGCAAAACTCGCGGCTTTGGATAAAGCGGTGTTCAGTTTGACCGCAGAATTGGCGCAACAACGCGAAACTTTGCACGAACACGAGCAACAACGCGACCAAGCACAGCGCAGCGTCAACGAATTAAAAGAACAAAGTTCACAAACGCAGGCGCAATTAACCGCCAAACAAGCGCGTTTAGAACATGTGCGTCACCAATTGGCGCGGGTGACGGAAGAACAAGCAGAATTGCAGGCGCAAGTCGGCGAAGACACTGAAAATTTAGAAGTCACGCAGGAAAGTTTCGATTCAGCTTTAGCCTTGATGAATCAGTTGGCAGACGAGCGCGAAGAGCTGGGGCGACAACGTGAATATGTGCAAACCGCCGTTGAACAGGCGCGTCATGCCCAACAGTCGGCACAGGAAACGCGGCATCGGATTGAAGTACGTTTGGAAGCTTCACGCACCGATTATGCACGACTGCAACAGGGCTTAGAACGTTTCACCACACGCCTTGACCAGTTGACCGAACAGCGTTATGAATTGCAGCAAAATCTGGAAAAACAGTGCGATCCGCTGGAGCGTTTGCAAACGGAATTGCAGGAATATCAGCAACAAGCGCGTGAATTAGAAGAAGATGTTTCGCAGGCGAAATTGACGGTGCAACATTTGGACAGCGCATTGAATCAATATGAAGCGCAACGCCATGAATTGGAACAACGTAGCCAAACTTTGCGCGACAGTTTGGAAGCGGCACGCATGAATAGCCAAACTGATAAAGTGCGGCGGCAAACGTTAGAAGAGCAGTTGGCAGAATTAGAACTTACGCCCTTGGCGTTGTTGGCAGAACTGCCTGAATATGCGGATGAAGCGAGCTGGCTTTCACAAATTGAAGCGGTGGAACGTAAATTAGAGCGGCTGGGTTCGGTGAATATGGCGGCGTTGCAAGAATGTGAAGAGCAAATGCAGCGTAAACAATATTTAGATGACCAAGCCGAAGATTTAAATAATGCTTTGAATTTATTGGAAAATGCGATTCGTACCATTGACCGCGAAACTCGGACGCGTTTTCAGCAAACTGTGGACACGGTTAATCAGAATTTACAAGAAATGTTCCCGCGTTTATTCGGCGGCGGTCAGGCGTATTTGCAATTGACCGAGGAAGATATTTTGAAAGCGGGGGTGACGATTATGGCGCGTCCGCCCGGCAAACGTAACAGCACGATTCATTTATTATCGGGTGGCGAAAAAACTTTGACCGCAATCGCCTTGGTGTTTGCGATTTTTCAACTCAATCCTGCGCCATTTTGTATGCTGGATGAAGTGGATGCGCCCTTAGATGATGTCAACGTGGGCAGATTTTGCACTTTGGTGAAAGCGATGTCGGAACGTTTACAATTCATTTTTATTTCACACAATAAAATTACCATGGAAGTAGCGGAACAACTGATCGGGGTCACCATGCAAGAGGCGGGAGTTTCGCGTCCTGTGGCGGTTGATCTGGAAAAAGCAGTGGATATGGTGGCAGCATGATGGATGTGAATGAAGTGCTCAATTGGATGCAGCAGCATTGGTTTTGGCTGAGTGTTGGGGCGGGCGCGTTTCTATTTTTATTATTAATTATTTTAATCTTGCGGCGGCGTAAACAGTCAGCGGTGCAAGAAGATGATTTATATAGCGATCGTTATTTTGACGAAACCCCCGAAGAAAATGCGTTTCAGGGCAAGCCTAAAAAAGAATCACGCCGTGTTGAACGCGAAGCCACGCCTGCGCCGCCGCGTAAGCGTCAGCCCAGCGAAGAGCAGCCTTTAATTTTGGTGTTATTCGTCACTGCAAAACAGCCCACGGGTTTTACAGGCAGTGATATTTTTTCCGTCTTGGAAGAATTGGGCTGTGAATACGGCAAACATCAAATTTTTCATCATTTTGGGGTGGGCGATCCTAAGGCAAAACAAGCGGTATTCAGCATTGCGGATATGTTAGAACCTGGTGTGTTTGACACTGAAAATAAAGAAAATTTTGTCACCGAAGGCTTGGCGATATTCATGCAATTGCCGGGCGTGTTTGGGGGGCGGGTTGCTTTTGAATTAATGTTGAACACCACGCAACGCATGGCGGAAATGCTCGAAGGGCAAGTGTGTGATGAACGCCGCAAGCCTTTAGAACCTGCGATGATTGACGTGTTGCGGGAAAGAATTGCGAAGTTTGAACAGCGGGAATAAATCCTTTAAATATTGTTTAAATCAAGATTCTCAGCTTTTTTAACAAACTGTCTGTGCGGCTTATTCCAAACTCAAATGCTTGCATACGATGGTTTAAGGAGCGCAGTAATTTTTAAATATTCCTCACACAGTGCAAATTCCTCCTGTGAAAACAAGCGGATATTCAAGTCGGTGGCATAATGGGGAAACAGTTCATCAACTAAATCTTGAGCAACTAAAGTTTCAAGCTTAAATTCAACAGGGCAAGGCGCAGATTTAATTAAAATCAAATGCTTTGCCCCAATTTTTTTCGCAAGCCATGCCGCTAAACTGTCGGAAGTCATTTTCCAAGATGCCGCTATTTCCTCCGCATATTCCATACATAATTTTGTAGGATGCCAAATCGGAATACTTTGTTTTTCTTTAAGTATTTTTTCTAATTCTTCTAAACTGCTAAATGCTTGTAATTTTTTACAACTATCTTGTAATAAAAGTGCATATTGACTCATCGCAAGTAATGCCATTTCATGCGCGGTTTGTTCTGAAAAGGGGCATAATTGCTGGGCAATGCGCACGCTGTCGGCAAATATTCCGCCGCCTGCAATCAAAATAATATCGCCTTGTTGAGCTGCAATTAAACTCAGCCAAGAAGTTAAATGAGGCGTAGTCAAAAGACTCCCCCCAAGTTTTATCAAGGTGATATTTTGGGGGGAATTTATCATGATTCTCAAAAATACCCTTTGTCACTACTGCGTCAACATCGCCACCATTTTATCCGTCGCCTGATAATCCGTGCCTGACCACAACACTTTCCCCTCAGGGCTGAGGATTGCAAAATAGGGCAAACCTATTTTTAATGGGCGATGTTCAGGATTTTCCCGAAAAGCCTCAAATTCTGGCTCTTTATCCACCAGTTTTACTGCAATTGCTTTTTCCCGTAACGCTTGATTTAACACCGCATTATTTGCAGCTTCTGCTTTAAATGCAGCACAATTTGCACACCAACTGGCATAAAAATCAATAAATAAGGGTTTACCTGTTTGCTGCGCCACTTTCTGCGCTTCTTTAAAACTGCGATGCCACGCAATTCCTGATTCTTGTTGAATCCCAGAAATTATAGTTTTAGGTGCGGTAACTTGATTGTTGGTAGAATGCACCAGCGGCATTTGTCCCAAGCTCGCCACCACCAACCACACCCCAACGATTAAAGAAATCACCCCCAGAAAACGGTACATTTTTTCATTAGGTTGCGCATCCTGCGGTAATAAACTCAATATGTTACAATGCACGACTGCCGTCCACACTCCCACAATACCCAGCACAAAGACTAAAACGGTTGTCTGTTCTACGCCCAATACGCCCAAGCCCTTGCTTAAATAAACATAGGCAAAATATAAAATCATCAAGCCAAATGCATATTTAATCTTGTTCATCCAATAGCCAGAGCGTGGCAACTTATTGAATTTTAAAACACTGACCAAGAAAAATGGCAAGCCTACGCCCAATCCAAAGCCCGCCATCATCACGCTGCCTTGTGCAGAAATGATGAATTTATCCCAAAAACCCAAGCTTTGATTTAAAACCACTAAAGCCGCCGATTTCTCTGCAATATTGTCTGCCACTTGTAATAATAAAGCGAATACGATGGGTCCAACGCAAGGTGAAATCACCAAACCTGCCACACAGCCCATCAACCAAGTGCCTGTTAAACCTTTAATTTGTGCTGAATTCTGGTCTAAATTATTCACCTCATTCTGCATAAATCCCAATTCGTAAAAACCTAATAAGGCAATTCCAAAAAAAGCAAAAAATAGGGCGAATAAAATATTCACAAAGGCAGACTGCATGAAGGTGTTGAACGCCCCGCCCGTCATGCCTGCAATTAAACCTAACATCATGTAAGTGCCGATAATTCCGATTAAATACACTAAAGCATGATATTTTTCAGCTTTGGAAACACCGCCTGCACGTCTGACAATAAACATTGAAGTAATCGGCAACATCGGATAAACGCAAGGCGTGGCAACTGAAAACAAACCCGCCATAAACATCAAAGCGAACATGATGAAAGTATGCTGTTTATTGCGCTCAAACAATTGCACCAAGCTTTCCATAAAACTGCTTTCAACTGTGGGATTAGGCGCGATTTGAGCAGCAGTTGCTGCGCTAACCACAGGTAAATTTAAATCCAATTTCACCATTTGGGGACGATAACACACATGAGTTAATTCATTGCAAAGCTGGTATTGAACGCTTAATTGAGTGGCTTCAATTTTTTTAGATGTTGTGCTTTGTGCCAGTATTAGCGTAAATTGATTTTTATCGCGTAAAACTGTGGCTTTAACAGAGCTATCATAAACTCCAGCAGGTTTCTGCAATTTTTCAATCGAAAATCCTGCAGCACTCAGTTTTTCATCCAAGGCAATGTTGACTGGGATATAAATCGACTCGTCGCCCTTGTCTAAATAGGCGTGGTGGTCTTTGGGAATATTCAAACTGAGTGAATATTGTCCATTTGTGAGTGCGGTGAGCGTGACTTCGGCTTTTGGCACTTCCGCATGAGCAATGCCGATTGTGAAAAGCCAAAATAAGATAATAAAATTTAATGTTTTCATGAGGATTCTGAAGGGTTAAGTGAGGAAAAATCTTAAAGAAGCCCCCAACCCCCTAAAGGGGGCTAAACATAAAACCATGTTTTAAGCTTTAAAGTCCCCTTTAGGGGATTTAGGGGCTTGTTTTAGGGGGCGCAGTAAAATTAATTTAAACGCTTAATAATCTGCCCGTCATTTTGGCAGCACAAAAATTTCATTTTCAGTTGTTGCAGCCAAGCTAGCCCCGTTTTGCCTTTGAGCATGGCGATGGTGGCAAGGCTGCCCGCAACCACACATTGCTCTGCAACCACGCTGACCGCACGCAATCCTGTGACGGGAAAACCTGTTTTTGGATTCAGTAAATGGCTATAACGTACGCCGTCAATCACTTGAAAACGTTCATAATCACCACTACTTGCCAATGCGCCTGCTTTCAATTGCAACTGCGCTACGATTTTTTCAGGTTGACGCGGGTCACGAATGGCGACAGGCCAGCCTTGTCCGTTGGGCAATGCACCAATCACGCGCACATCGCCGCCCAATTCCACAACGCCTGAAATGATGCCCTGTTGTTGGCATAAGTTGGCGGCGACATCGGCGGCATATTCTTTGACAATGCCGCCAAAATCCAATTCCATGCCTGCAAGCGGCAAATAAATTTGCTGGGCATTCCATTGCACTTTTTTCCAACCCATTAAACTAAGCAGTTCTCGTAACTGTAATTTTGTAGGTAATTCAGTGCGTTGTGCGTGCCATAAACGCCGCAATACGCCTGAAGTGACATCAAACAATTGCTGACTTTCACGATAACAATGCTCGGCATAATTCAGCAGCGCGAAGGTTTCAGGGTCAATAAGCACAGGTTCGCCCGTGCCTGCCGCTCGGTTGATTTTTGAAAGCAGACTGTCTTCACGATACCGCGAATAACGCTGTTCCAGTTCTTCAATCCGTTGCCGTACCAAACTATAAACCGCAGTGGCTTGGGGCGCAGTGAGTGCGTAAAACTGCAATTGACAGGGCGAACCCATCGCATTGAAAGTGAAATTAAAAAGTTCGGGGTGCATGGTGACATTTACTTCGTTTTTATTTTACTGCGCCCCTAAATCCCCTAAAGGGGACTTAAAAACAAAAATTTTTAATGTTTAGCCCCCTTTAGGGGGTTGGGAGCGCAGTCAATCTAAAATTTCAAATTAAACGAAGCGGTGAGCAAGTAATAACGGAAATCGGTGAAACTGCCATTATTGCCACCGCCGCCCAATTGATACGCCGCTTTATGGTCAAAATATTCAAGTCCTGCTTGAAACTGTAAATTTTTCAAAGTATTAACGCGCCCGATGTCTTTGCTAAATTTTAGCCCACCCGAAACCGTGCCAAAACCCGCTAAACGATAATCTGAGGAATAATAAGCATAATCTGCAGTTTTCCCTGTGAAAGTTGCGCCGTAAAAGTCAGCTTGATTTTGGGTGTAATAACGCAAGCGTGGAATAACTTGCCAACCGTCGCCAAGAGGTTGATGCCAGCTCAGTTCGGCGGTGTGGGATTTTGTGCCCCAATCATCTGAAGTAAAACGATAATCTAGGTGCAAGGCAGCATTGTGCATTCCTTCAAAATGACGCACATAGCGCGTCAACCACGCCCATTGGGTTTTGTCACGCGGACGTTTATCCGTCCCAATGCCTGATAAATTATTGTCCACGTCATAAAACAGCACGCGCTTGTAAGGATCGGATAAATAGCCCTTGCTGTGTGCATAGGTTAAGTTGCTCTGCACCAAGGAATTTTTATCCACGATTTGCGTCACACCCAGCAAATACTGCTGGCTGTTTTTATTGCATTTGTTGCCACAATCCAGATTAGGATTTGAAGGTTCAATTTCATCTGACGCGACCGAGCCGCCAAGATTCAGCGTGGTCATTTTTTTGTTCAAATCGACGCTGAGATTGGTGCTGAGATATTTGGAAAGATAATCATTTTCTTTGGAATAGCCGCTGCCCACATTTAACGCGGCATTGTCGAAAAAGTAAGTTAATCCGCCATTAATCGCATTGCGTTCCTCACAAATCGATTTCCCACAACTGCTGGTTGCCGCTTTTTGAGATGCGCCACTGATAACTTGGGTTACTTTGCCTTTGCTGTCTTTTTCATTGTAAATCGGGGACGCGCCTGAAATGGTGTCGCGCACCACGTTAAGCGTGCCCGTCATGGTTTTGCCGATGGGAATGCTGAGCGTGCTTTCAAAAATATTGACCCCGATGCGGTTATCGCTTTCCTGATAACGCCCATATTGCACATCGACATCATAAGTTTCATCAACACGCCCCGCCTGCGCAGTTTGCATCAAGCCGGGCAGTGCCAAAGCAGCGCAACTCAAACGTGCCACGACATTCAGTTTTTTCTTCATAAGCTTGCCTTTCATTAATGCGTTGTCTTAGTTACAACCGCAACCGCCGCCCGTCCCACCATAACCGCCATTGCCCGCTTCTTTACTGAAGGCGGTGTGTTGGCGCAATCCAAATTCCAAGGCATCGGGGGTTAATGCCATTTGGGGCAAGGCTAAATTGCCACGTTGACGAGCAGGCACTTCGCTGCATGCGCTCACAGAAAGTACGGCAAGCATCAATAAACCTGTGGGGATAAGTTTCATCAGAAACTCCTATTTGTGTGCCAGCAGGGCGGTGATTTTTTGCTCTAATTCGACGAGGTCATCGCTCACAAAACCGTGGTGAATATGTTTGATAATTCCTTGTTTATCAATGATAAATGAGGTTGGCATCGATTCAATTACAAATTTATCAGCCCAGTCGCCTTTGGCATCGCGCAGCACGGTGAAATCCACCGCGAATTCTTTGATAAAACGCTCAGCATTGGCTTTGTCTTCATCAAGATTGATGGCAACCACTTCAAAACCTTGCGCTTTGAGTTTGTGCTGCAATTTATTGAGCAAGGGGAAAGCCGTTCGACAAGGCGCACACCATGAAGCCCAAAAATCTAAATACACCACTTTGCCTTGAAATTGTTTCAGGCTGGTGGCTTGGTTTTGTTGCAAGGAGGGTAAAGTGAATTGAGGCGCGGCTTCGCCAACATTTGAGGCATGGGCGGCAAAGCTGCTGAGCATTCCGACAAGCAGGAGTGAGGATAGTTTTTTCATAAACGTCACTTAAAAAGTTAGATAAAAATGAGATTCACATCGCTATTATTTCCATTAAAAATAGAAGGCTATGTGAGTTTGGATAAGTATAGCTTGCGATACTAGGCTTAAAGAAATCTTAACTTTATAGGAGTTACGCAGTTGGCGCAAAAGTAGCATCGAAAAGGGAATGAATCCGAAACGATGTGACGAATACGATTATATAAACTTTTTGGTTGCAGCTCAGAAAAGCTATAGCTGTCTTGAGGCAAGTCGAGTGCAACCCATACAGGCTAACGAGTGGCCACCGCCGAAAAGACATGGGCAATTGAGAATTATCATCGGGGTCTTAAACAGTTTTGTGGTGTAGAGAAATGTCAGGCTCGCTCTGCAACCGCCCAGCGCAATCAT
>JBDKHS010000302.1:0-2648 GCA_039797505.1 Pseudomonadota bacterium
CGAGGCACTGTTATCCAATAATACGCCTGCCAATAAATGGGCACTCAGCATTGCATCAATATCGGTTAATTTGCCCCACAACCAGCCCACTACGATATGCGTTTTTTGGCTTAAATCGGTGCTGTCGTTGTCCACGGGATAATATTCGGTGATGCGCTGCGGCGTGGTGTAACGTTCCACATCGGGCACGGATAAATCCACGCTTAACGCCTGAAAATGCTGTAATACATCGTTCTGGAAAATGGCTTGATGGGTTTCCGCTGGGCGGTCGCCATAGGTCATGAAAATGGCGTTGGAAGGATGATAATGCAGCGCGTGAAATTCTTTCAGTTGGGCATGGGTTAAATTGGGAATCTCGCGCGGATGTCCGCCACTGATGTGGTGATAAGTCGTGGTCGGAAATAATGCCGCGCTGATGGTTTGCCACAGCATTTGGGTGGTCGAACTTAACGCGCCTTTCATTTCATTAAATACTACACCCTTGCGTACTAAAGCTTGGCTGGGGTCGTTGGGCGTTGCAAATTCTAAGCGGTGTCCTTCTTGGGCAAAATCCAAGGGGTCTAAAATCGGGAAGAATACCGCGTCTAAATACACATGCAGTAAGTTTTCATAATCTTTCACGTTTTGGCTGGCAAAAGGATATGCCGTCCAATCGCTGCTGGTGAACGCGTTCATAAACGTGTTTAACGAGCGGCGCGTCATCATGAAAAAGGGGTCACGCACGGGATAATGTACGCTACCGCATAACGTGGTGTGTTCCAGAATATGCGCCACCCCGGTGGAATCTTGGGGCACGGTGGGCACGGAGACTGCAAACACATTATTGGTGTCTTCTGCCGCAAGGTGCAAATGTCGCGCCCCCGTCACAAGGTGGCGATATTCCTGTAATTCGACATTTAAGGTGGGAATGTGAACACGGCGCAGGCAGGTAAACGCAGGATGAGACATTAAGCTTCCTAATCAATCAGATGAATGGTAAATAATTTGTTACGGTGAATTCAGATTACGCCCCCGTTGAAAAAGGGGCGGGGGGATTTAAAAAGCCTAACTGAAGCCCCCAACCCCCTAAAGGGGGCTAAAGATTAAAAAATTTTTGTCTTTACAGTCCCCTTTAGGGGATTTAGGGGCGCAGCAATGGCTTACTTTTTACGCGGGACACGTTCTCCGCTGCATTTGATACAAAATACTTCCTTGTCTTCCAAACGCAAGGCTGTCAATGAGCCACCCCACAAACAGCCCGTGTCTAGCGCGTAAATCCCGTGCTCATCACGATAGCCAAGGGTTGACCAATGTCCGAAAATAATCTTGTCGCGGCGACTGACACGGTTTGGCACCATAAACCACGGAAAATCCCCTTCTTTATCGTCGAATAATTCATCGCTGGGCGAACCTTTGCGCTTCAGTGCGAGTCTACCTTCTTCATTGCAATAGCGTAAGCGCGTGAAACAGTTGGTGATAAAGCGTAAACGATCCCAACCTTCCAAATCATCTTCCCAGATTTTAGGTTTATTGCCATATAAATGTTCAAGATAATCTTTAAAACGCTTGCCACGTAAGGCAGTTTCCACCTCGCGGGCGCATTGAATCGCCAATTCTAAATTCCACTGTGGCGGCAAACCTGCATGAATTAAGGTGACTTTAAATTCCTCATCATGGTGCAAAAAGGGACGATGTCGTAACCAGTCTAATAATTCTTGCTTGTCAGGCGCGGCTAAAATTTCATCTAAAGTATCATCTTTATTAAAATAATCCACAAAACCATAAGCAACGGCTAATAAATGCAAGTCATGATTACCTAATACCGTAATTGCACGCTCTCCTAAACTTTTAAAAAAGCGCAAAACTTCCAGCGATTGTGGACCACGATTGACCAAATCACCTGTACACCACAGGGTATCATGTTTGGGATCAAAGTTAATAAAACTTAATAATTGCTGTAATTCCTTATAACAGCCTTGAATATCACCAATTGCGTATGTAGACATTAACGGACTCGTGCTTATAGCGTTGTCAAAGTGTCTGTAAATTTTAGCAGGGATAAGGGGGAGAGTGTTATAATGCGGCAAAATTTACCTGCTGGCACTCACGGAAAGGAAATCTTTATGAAAGCTCGGATTAAATGGGTAGAAAATGCCTGTCTGTTAGGCGAATCAGAAAGTGGTCATACGGTGGTGATGGATGGCTCGCCCGACATCGGGGGGCGTAATCTCGGGATTCGCCCGATGGAGTTGATGTTAGTCGGCTTGGGCGGTTGCACTGCGCTGGATGTGTTGAATATTCTGAAAAAAAGCCGCCAAGATGTCACTGATTGCGTGATTGAAATCGAGGGCGACCGTAATGAAGATCATCCGAAAGTGTATAACCGCATTCATGTGCACTTTATTGTGACTGGGCATAATTTGAAAGATGTGCATGTGAAGCGTGCTGTCGATTTGTCCGCAGAAAAATACTGTTCTGTGTCTGCCATGCTCGGTAAGACTGCTAATATTACCCACGATTATGAAATCGTTGCCGCCCCTCTTCCCACAGTTGAATAATTAACAAGGAATCTCCATGTTCAAAACTAATGAATATTTTGATGGCAAAGTAAAATCAATTGCCTTCCAAACTGCTGAATATCCTGCCACCGTGGGCGTGATGGCGGTGGG
>JBDKHS010000303.1:0-3049 GCA_039797505.1 Pseudomonadota bacterium
CGTTCCGAATTAGAACGCATGGTCGACATCGACGCTGATCCCATCATTTTTGAAGATTCGGTTTATATTGTGGGTTTTCAAGGCAAAATGGTGTCGGTGGATATTCGTTCAGGCAAGCCACGCTGGGGTAAAGATATGTCCTCATTTGCAGGTTTAGCCGTGGATAATGAAGCGGTTTATGTGAGCGATGCACAGAGTTATGTGTGGGCTTTGGATCGTCAAACAGGTTCGTCATTGTGGAAACAAGTGAAATTACAATACCGTGCTACCACTGCCCCCGCCTTGACTGAAAAGTATTTAGTCGTTGCTGATAAAGAAGGCTATGTACACTGGTTAAATCGTCAAACGGGCGATTTTACCAATCGTATTAAAGTCGCTGATAAATTACTCAGTCCCTTGGTGGTCTCGAATAATATTTTATTAGTGCAAGCTGAAAACGGCGAACTCAGCGCGTGGCAAACGCCGTAGTTATTCATTGTTTTGCTTAACTATTTCCCCACTCCCCTTGCTTGCGAGGGGAGTTTAGTTTTGAGCTTACCCCAATTTCTACATGAGAAACTTCTATGCACCACGATACCTTACGCGCTGTGCGTTGGCAGGATAATCAACTGGGTTTAATTGACCAGCGCAAACTGCCCAATGAATACCAAGTGATTAATTTAAATACCGCTGCAAGCGTTGCCTTGGCGATTAAAGACATGGTAGTGCGCGGCGCGCCTGCGATTGGAATTACTGCCGCCTATGGCGTAGTGCTGGCGGCTCATGCGGCATATCAGCAAAATCCTGTGCATTGGAAAAGCTTAATTCAGGCAGATTTACAACTGCTTGCCAATGCACGCCCCACGGCAGTTAATTTACACTGGGCACTGGCGCAAATGCAGGCGCAGTTTGCTGAAATTCATGATGATCCTGTCCCGCATTTATTGGCAGTGGCGCGGGCAATTCATCAGGCAGATATTGCCGCCAATCATAAAATGGGCGAGTTGGGCGCGGCGTTATTGCCTGAAAATTGTCGCGTTTTAACCCATTGCAACACGGGTTCACTGGCAACGGGTGGCTATGGCACGGCGTTGGGGGTGATTCGGCGCGGTTATGAAGTGGGGAAAATTCGCCAAGTGTATGCCGATGAAACCCGTCCGTGGTTGCAAGGCGCACGTTTGACGGCGTGGGAATTGGTGCAAGATCAAATTCCTGTGACGTTATTAGCGGATTGTGCGGCAGCGGCGTTAATGCGGCAAGGAAAAGTCGATTGGGTGATTGTGGGCGCGGATCGGATTACTGCCAATGGCGATACCGCGAATAAAATTGGCACGTATAGCTTGGCGGTTTTGGCGCGTCAACATGGGGTGAAGTTTATGGTGGTTGCCCCCACGTCTACAATTGATATGCAGCTTGCCACGGGTGACGCGATTGAGATTGAAGAGCGTGGCGCGGAAGAAGTGTTAAATCTGGGCGTTCAAGCGATTGCAGCACAGGGGGCGCAGGCGTGGAATCCTGTGTTTGATGTCACTCCCGCAGAATTGATTGATGCTTTAGTGACGGAACGCGGAGTGTGTGCGCCGCCGAATGTGGCGAGTTTGTTGGGCTTGTGGGATATTTAATTAATCGCGGGGCATAGCTGAACGAGTTAGCAGTTGCTCCGCTTGAAGGGCAACATCTCTCAAATAAGATTGCCATATTTTCATATTGTGTGCATCGGGTCCGATGATCGTTAGCAAGTAATAAATATCTTGCAATTCATCGTAGCAATAAATTAACGCATAATCCCGCTCAGGCGCATTTTTGTGATTGGTGCGCCTAAAAATATCAGCAATTCTTTTCCATAAAGGAGGATGTTCATTCAAAGGGATCGACATATGAATATGCCAAAGAAACTGCTTTATCAGAGAAGGGGTGTTGATATGATTGTATGACACATCCCGCCCAAAAAAATTAGGGACGATACCTTCAATCTTGTATTGTTTAAAACCTTCAATCACCCTATCAAACTCATCACACTTTGTTTTAAGATCATGGGCGACTTTAACAATCGAATTTGCACCCATTAATCGAACTTAAACATGCCTTCTGGCAATTTGCCAGTTTTCTCATAGTGGGCTAAATCCTGCTGTGCTTTTACTCCCCATTGATGAAAGGCTGCTGGAGTAGGAGCAAGCAGGACACGACTAGATTGTCTGGGATTAAATTCTTCTTTACGTGCCCATGAACTAAACAACTGCTTTACGGAAAAATGCGTTAATAAACTCATAATTATTACCCACTAGGGTTATTTATTGCAGAATAGAAAAGTGACTTCTCACTAAAAATTATACAGACCATATTACGGAAAAACAATGTAAACTCAAATTTTTAGGGCAGAGATTTATAACATCTTTGCCCTAGAAACTAAATGTTTACCCCTGCCGCCAAGTGGTTACACCCGTACTATTATCTAGCTCCCGCGTTAGGTCTATAGCATCGCTTCATTTGAACTCAGCTTCTCTAGGAATAAAACTCATGGCTCAAACCTTACCGCATCATCCTTGCCCCTGTGGTTCTCTGTATGAATTTGCCGAGTGTTGCGAACCTTATCTAAACGGCACACAATCTGCCCACACACCAGAAGCCTTGATGCGTTCACGTTATACGGCTTATGTGCTGGAAAATGTTACTTATTTATTAAATAGTTGGCATCCTGAAACTCGTCCAAAAACTTTGGAATTCGACCCAGAAGTGCGCTGGTTAGGTTTAAAAATTGTGAAGGTGCATCGCGGGGTGCATGAAAATATAGGACATGTGCATTTTGTGGCACGTTATAAAGTCAAAAATGGACAAGCACACCGCTTGGAAGAAAACAGCCGTTTTAAAAAGATAGGGGCACAGTGGTTTTATGTCGATGGGGATTTTTCGGAATAAAGCGAAATAAACAGGAATTTCAAGGAGTGGCAGCCCTTTGAAAACTGCCAATCCTCAAGCTTAATTAACTTTCACAGCAACGACATAATTCCTGTAAACGTTGATGCGCTTCTTCAACATTATCATAAATATGCGGGGCTAAATCACGTTGTTC
>JBDKHS010000304.1:0-2616 GCA_039797505.1 Pseudomonadota bacterium
GCACCGCCCCCGTGGTTACTAAACGCTCACCATTGTTGATGCCATCTTTCACAAAGCTAAATTCACGCCCTTGCATTTCTAAAATAATTTTCCGTTTTTCCAAAACTCCCGGTGAGGTTTCTACAAAGGCGTAATTGTATAAACCTTCGGTCAAAATCGCGCTGTTTGGAATTTTCACCACTTTTTCAGATTCGTTATTTGTCAGCGGGGTGATGCGGGCGTACATTTCAGGTTTAAGACGTAAATCCTTGTTATCAATATTACAACGCACTTGTACGCGGCGCGTGGTGGTGTCTAATACCGTCCCAATATTGCTGACTTGTGCGGAAAAAGTTTCGCCGGGATAGGCATCCACTTCGACAATCACCGCTTGATGATTCGCAACTTTGCCCAGATTTTTTTCTTCTAATTGAATCAGCACCCACAAGTTTTTAGGGTCGGTGATGACAAACAGTGGGTTTGCCGCATCGGGGCGCACTTCCGTTCCAAAGTTGACATTACGCTCAGTAATAATCCCTGTAATCGGGGCGCGCAGCACGAAATGTTCAATATGGTCTTTGGCATTGCCCGCAGGATTCAAGGCTTTCAAGCGCAATTTAGCACGTTCTAATTCAATGTTTGACTGGCTTAAATCCGACTCGGCGGCTTCCAAATCCTTACGTGGCAACACCTCGCCATCGAACAATTTCTTAGTGCGATTACGCACTAAAGTTTTTTGTTTAACATCACCCTCGGCTTTGCGCACGTCAGCAATTGCGCTGATGAAATCGGGCGAATCTAGCCACAATAAAGGCTCGCCTGCTTTGACATCATCGCCGACTTGAGCTTCTAATTTAACCACGCGCCCTTGCAAGGGCGAAGTCAAACGTGAGGTGAAATTTTCGTTATAAGTAATTCGTCCGTTTAAGGGCTGTAAAATCGGCTTGGGCACAAGACTGACCTTTTCGATTTTCAAATAGGCTAATTGGGGTGCATTGGGAGGAAAGCGTAAAATTCCTTTTTTATCATCTATTTGGGCAGCAGGTGGATGTGTTGTTGCCGCAGTGCTAGGCTTCTCCTGCGCATGACTATTGCTGTGATATAACACGGCAATACTACCTACAATCGTGAGCACAGGTAACATACTTTTAAGCTTCATAAATTATTCCTGAGTGGCTGCGTCGGCATCGGGCGCAGTCGTGGGTAAATAGGTTTGAACCACCTGCCACACCGCCAAAGATTTGGCATAATCGGCATAAGCATTTGCCGCATCAAATTCAATCGCGCGTAAAGTGCGGCGTGCATCGAGTAAAGAAGTCACATCTAACGCGCCTTGCGAATAGGCGAATTGCGCAGCTTTTGCAGCTTTACGCGCTTCACTGAGCAAATTGGTTTGATAACGCGCCACCCGTTCTAATGAAGAAGCCAAATCATTCCGATTTTTAGAAAGCTCTGCCAAGGCTTTGGCACGCACCCGTGCGGTATCTTCTAGCGCGGTTTGATAATCGACTTCAGCGCGTTGAATTTCACCGCTAAAATTATAATTAATAAACAAAGGGATACTGATACCCAGACCGACAGTATTATTGGCATCGGGGGGATTGTGTTCATATTGTGCGGCAACGGTGACATCGCGGGTTCTCAAACTGCGGGCTAATTCACGCACTTTGGTTGAGGCTTGCACCCGCATTTCAGCGGCGCGCACATCGGGACGCTGTTGTAATAATTGTTCTAGTTGTTCAATGCTCATTGCTTGACGAATGGCAGGCCACTCATCACTGAGCACGATTTGGCGGGCATTGCCTTCTTGCCCAATGGCATAGGCTAAAACCAGTTGTGCATTCATGCGGTCATTGGTGGCTTGTTGCAGGTCATTTTCTGCACGCAAGGAGTCCACCCGAATTCTGGATAAATCCGTTGGGGAAATGTCGCCCGCATTCAGTCGTAATTCAGCCGCATGCACGGCGGTTTCATAAAATTTGACATTGCCCAAGGCAATTTTATATTTTTCCTGCATCAGCAGCAGGTCGTAATACGCGCCAAATAAGCCTAAACGTTGTTGACGTTCAACATCATATAAATCTAATTGCGCGGCTTGAATGCGTAATTGTGCGGCATCGGTGCGTAATTCGCGTTTATTGCCACGTTCAATTAATTGGGAAATACTGATAATGGTGTCGGCGGTTTTATTCCACCACGAACCATCACCCATCTTGCTTTGGAGTTTGGAAATACTGACTGAGGCAACGGGATTGGGGCGTTGTCCTGCGGTGATAATGTCCGCTTTTGCAGCTTCTACAGCACGGCGGGCGTTTAAAATATCACGGTTGTAATATTGCAGGGCAAGCTCTGCATTTTTCAGTGAGAGTCGCTCAATCGGCACAGGAGGCAGTGTTTCCCCAGTCTGTGAATGTAGCTCACTATAAGGGGTGGACGTAAGACTTAATGTGGGTGAGGTGCTGTTTTGCGCAATAACTTCACTGCTACATAAGGCAAAACAGATTATTGCATAATGCCGTAACATTATTTCATCCTTAAAGTGTCGTGTTACTGTTTGGTGATGACTAAGCAATCAGGGTTCTCTCAATTAAGCAGGATTAATCCGAGAAGCGTCCTAACATAGTTTTTAACGGCTTA
>JBDKHS010000305.1:0-10232 GCA_039797505.1 Pseudomonadota bacterium
TATATGAAATTAAGAAAAAAGAAAAACTAGTGTAATCCTATGTTTTAAAAAGTATTATGCTTCTTGCACTAGCCCTCCCCTTTAGGGGGTTGGGGGCGCAGTTTCAGATTTAAATCCGCGCTACACGCCGCTGCAACAGACCCATTCGCTTAATTGATGACACACCCTAGGATTATGCGTCTTGATCAATTCGCGCCAGTAAAACCTGTAGGACTTTTTCTGCATCGTAGTTTGCAACTTGGCAAGTGCCCGCTTTTTCATGTCCACCGCCCCCATATTGCAGCATTAATTCGCCGATATTGGTTTTCGCGCTGCGATCAATAATCGATTTTCCCACTGCAAACACCGTATTTTGTTTTTGCAGACCCCATAAGATATGAATGGAAATATTGGTATCGGGATATAAGGCATAAATCATGAAGCGGTTGGTGGCATAAATTTCTTCTTCATTACGCAAGTCTAATAACACCACTTTATTGTGCGTGCGCACACATTTTTCAATTTGGTATAAGGATTTACGTTGATGATCAAAATACAGATCAATGCGTTCTTTCACATCGGGTAATTGCAGAATTTCTTCGATGCTGTGAGTTTTGCAGTAATCAATCAGCATCATCATCAGTTCGTAATTGGAAATGCGGAAATCTTTAAAACGTCCTAAGCCTGTGCGCGGGTCCATGATGTAATTGAGCAGCACCCAATTTTTTGGATACAGAATTTCTTCGCGACTAAATTGGGCAGAATCGGCTTTGTCCACAGCTTGCAGCATTTCTTCGCTGATGTTGGGAAAGCGTGCTTTGCCGCCGTAATAATCATAAACCACACGGGCAGCAGAAGGCGCATTGGGATCAATAATGTAATTGTCAGGATGCTTACCTTTGTTACGAATGGTTTCACTCAGGTGGTGATCGAAGACAAGATGAGCGGTGGGAACATAAGGCAGATTAGTGGTGATGTCATTTTCTGTGATCGCAATTTTGCCATCTTGCATATCTTTGGGATGCACAAACTTGATTTCATCAATCAACGCTAATTCTTTCAGTAATACCGCACAAATTAAGCCGTCAAAATCACTGCGGGTGACAAGCCGATATTTTTGTGGTGTTGACATGCCTAATCCTCCAGCATTAAAAGTTATTTTATATTGTTCACGCATTTTCGCATGGTTATTTGTATAAATCTATGCGATGACACAACACGGGTTTATATGATCTGTTTATTGTAGCAAGGAATATGCAAACTTTTAGCTATGTGTTGAAGATTGTCTGAACGAGCTGTGACATCTTGGTTTCAATTGATTAGAGAGGGATTGTCCAGTTGAAATCAGAATTTATTCCGCGTTGCCTCAGCAGCGAGGATTTTAGCAGCTTCTGCCCGTGCAAGGAGACACTGCCATTAAGTTAAGCGTGGAGTTTTGTATTTTCGCATAACACGGGGATGTAATGGCGGTTCTCATCAGGCTTAACTCAAAACCTGCTAGGTTTTAAAAATCTAGCAGGTCTCATGTTTGAATTATGCTTAACTTAAGAGCCATGCGAATAAATTCGCACCTACAATCAGCTCAGTCTCGCAAACTTAGCTTAAAACTAAGATTCCAAATAAGTTCTATACGCGCTTGCCTTGAACGGATTCTAACGAGAGAATGAGTTTTTAATTGTGTGAATTGTGGTTCAAACAAAACCCAATACCAGATTTATAGGATTTATCCGCTGTATTTGTTAATATCATTTTACCTAATATTTCTCTTACTCACAGCCTTTCTTATGCCCCGTGTTGCAGTCATTCAAATGGCATCAGGTTCAAACCTGAATGCAAATCTTCATGAAGCCGCTCGCCTGCTTCAAGATGCCGCCGCCATGGGCGCGGAATTAGTCGTACTTCCTGAAAACTTCTTTCTGATGGGCATTCACGAAACCGATAAAGTTGCCCTTCGCGAAGTATTTGGGACAGGTAAAATTCAACAATTTCTCGCCCAACAAGCCTTAAAACACAAATTTTGGCTAGTGGGCGGCACCATTCCACTGCTCGCTGATTCTCCCGACAAAGTCCGCGCCGCCTGTTTAGTATTCAATCTCAATGGGCAATGTGTGGCGCGTTACGACAAAATGCACTTATTCGATGTTAACACCACGCCCAGCGAATCTTACTTTGAATCGGGCACAGTCGAAGCAGGCAATCAGCTCGTCACCGTCGCAACCCCCTTCGGAAAACTCGGCTTAGCGATTTGTTATGACCTGCGTTTTCCCGAATTATTTCGCCAATTAGTCGAACAAGGGGTAGAAATCTTTTGTCTGCCCTCTGCTTTCACCGCATTAACAGGGCGAGCGCATTGGGAAGTTTTAGTGCGGGCGCGTGCGATTGAAAATTTAAGCTTTATGATTGCTTCAAATCAAGGCGGTTATCACGTCAATGGGCGTGAAACCCACGGTAACAGCATGATTGTTGATCCATGGGGCAGCATTCTCACCCAACTGCCACGCGGCACGGGCGTAATTTGCAGCGATATAGACATGACAGCTTTACGAACCTTGCGCCAGAGCTTTCCCGTGTTAAAACATCGCAAATTATCTTAGATAGTTAGGAGTTACGAAGCTGAAAGTATAATCCCTAAGCTTTATCAAGCGTAGGGTGGAATAGGCACAAGCCGTATTCCACCGCAGTAAGAATTATGGATTCAACTGCGTCACTCCTAAATAGTGTTTTTGTCATGATTTTAAGGTGAAATTTATTGCACAAGATTGGTTAGAATAGTGTCTTGTAGAGACTTAGTTTACTTAATCGTGTAGGAGACCTTAATGAGATTATTAACAGTGCTGGCGTTGAGCCTATTAAGCAGTAGCACTTTTGCGCAAGATGAGGCAATTTATTATCCTGAAACAGGGGCAGTGCATATTCCCAAATTACAAGTATTGGGAGACACCTCAGGGAAAAGCTATTCAATTGACCTGAAAAACACCAAGGATAGTAATTTTTCAGTGAGCAGCGTTGTGCCCAATATGAGCACAGCACCCAGTCGCAATGTGCAAGTGGGCCCGCGTCCTTACTTCTTGATTGAAGGCATGCAGGCAAGTCCGCTGAAAACGCAATTGGAACAATGCGGCAATTTGGCATTTAGAAAAACGGATTTTTCAGTGGGACATCGTGGTGCAGCACTGCAATTTCCAGAGCACACCAAAGAGTCTTACATGGCGGCGGCACGCATGGGCGCGGGTTTAGTTGAATGCGATGTGACTTTCACCAAAGACAAACAACTCGTATGTCGGCATTCACAATGCGATTTACACACCACCACCAATATTCTTGCCACCCCATTAGCGGCTAAATGCTCAACACCTTTTAGCCCCGCAGACTCAAAAACGGGCAAGGCAGCCTCAGCAAAATGCTGCACCAGTGATATTACCTACTCAGAATTTAAAACTCTGTGCGGTAAAATGGATGCTAGCAATCCCCAAGCAAGTACGGTAGAGCAATATTTAGGCGGTACATCCAACTGGCGTACTGATTTATATTCCAGTTGTGGCACTTTAATGAGTCATGCGGAAAGTATCCAATTATTCAAACAATTGGATGTGAAAATGATTCCTGAATTGAAAGCCGCCAGCGTCACCATGCCCTATGAAGGCACATACACCCAAGAACAATATGCGCAACAAATGATTGATGAATACAAAGCTGCGGGCGTGCCTGCCAGCCAAGTCTTTCCCCAATCTTTTAATTTGGCAGATATTTTGTATTGGATTAAAAATGAACCTAGCTTTGGTCTGCAAGCTTTGTTTTTGGATGAAATCGACACTTTTGACGCAGCCAAAATTGCCGCTTCAACAGCACAATTACCTGATTTGGTGGCAAAAGGTGTGAAATATATCGGCCCACCTACTTGGCTGTTGGTGAGTTTGGATAGCAGTCGACGTATTGTGCCCTCAGATTATGCCATTAAAGCAAAAGCTTTGGGGTTAAATATCATGACGTGGACGTTGGAACGCTCGGGTTTTTTGAAAACGGGCGGCGGCTGGTATTACCAATCGGTCAACAGCGCAATTCACAATGACAGCGATGCGATTGAATTTCTCAATCTGCTGGCTAAAGATATTGGGATTAAAGGCATTTTTTCGGATTGGCCAGGAACTGTCACCTACTATGCAAACTGTATGGGTTTGTAATCGTTATTGCCCGAATTAAGCAGGATTAAACCCTAGGACGTGTCATCAATTAAACCTTAACTGCGCCCCCAACCCCCCCAAAGGAGGCTTAAAACCCCTTTGTTTTTAGCTCACTTTAGGGTGTTGGGGGCGTAGCGTATTACTAAAAAAATATTCTCGCTGGATGCAAGACCTGTTAGGTTTTAAAAACCTAGCAGGTCTAATGTCCGATTTAAGCCCCGACTGGAACGTTTGAGAACGTCCCCCAACCCCCTAAAAGGGGGGAGGGCTAGTGCAAGAAGCATCATTCATTTTTATAACATGGAGTTAGATTATTTTTTTCTGCCTGTTACGAAACGCTCAGTATTCTGTACACTTTCGTTAAGAAGCAGATAAATCGTTACGTAACAGTTATAATATTTTATTATCATATAGTTATAATATTTAGTCTGCTATTTTTATAAAAGAATCGTTATAAAAATAAGTTAAAAAAGGGTCGTAAATAGACAAAATAAACGGCTAAATACACAAATATATGAAATTAAGAAAAAAGAAAAACTAGCGTAATCCTATGTTTTAAAAAGCATTATGCTTCTTGCACTAGCCCTCCCCCTTTAGGGGGTTGGGGGCTTTCTTTAAAGCGACTTTAAGCTTGAAAATACAATAAGATAACGCTCAACTTAATACTGGTGATGTTAGCGTATGAAAATTAAATAAGCTATTGTTTTTAAATGTATCCTGCTTTACGATAAATTAATGCCCTAACAATAACTTAAACACGTCATTCACAATTTTGAGAATACCCAAAGATTTTCCTACGGAATATATCCCCAACAACAGCAACATCCACAGCCAAAACTTACGTTTAAACAAAAAACTCGTGAGTGGTAAGTCTTGTAAAATATGCCACACGGCGCGTATTTTGCTGCCTTTGTTGCGTGGTGAACCTTGTTGAGTAGTGGGAGAAATAGTTTCCGCAGTCACGGTATACGTGATTGGAATTTTAAAACGTCCGCCATTGGTTTCTAAAAGAATACTCGTGCCGTAACTGACGCCTGCTTTACGTTCCGCGCTATTAATATGCACTTGGATGACGCTATCGCCCTCAATCACAAATTTATCAATATTAATGCCCATATTATTATGGTTTAAACTCGCTTTACCGTATAAATAACCGCGCCCCACATTCCAAATTTTAATGGTGGCAATTTGCGCGCTCCCGAGTTCAATTTCACCAAACGCCAATTCTTTTGGGCCGATTTGCAACTGCGGATAAGCGAGATTCATATCTAATAAATGCAAGACTTCTTCAAGCCGACTCGCCCACGAGGCATCCAAATGCAGCAGTAAACTGTCTAATTCATTAGCAAATTTTAAATGATCCGCCTCCAACAACCAGCAGCGCAAAATCCCATGTTCTAATAATTTCACCGCCGCCGCATGGCTTGCAGGATCATGATCCACCAAACGAATTAATTCTTTTGGGCTATGAATACGCTTTTGTCCCAAAGGCAAAGGCAGTTCTGGCTGATAATGCCAACCCACCATATAACTGGCAATGGTCGGATGACTTTGATGATTAATCCGAATATTTTCAATGAATTTAATTTCTTGCTGCCAATCTGCAAATTCAACCGCACGCAGCCATTCTTCCAAATGACGACTAAAAATTAATTGTTTAAATGCCGTTTCGACTAAATTCGGATAATTTCTGAGAATTTCACCCAACTGGCTGGGATATTTTGCAAAAATGCCTTTGCTCACCATCAGCGGGCGACGGGTGTCTAAAATATACAGCAGTGAAAATAGCGCGATTTCTTGATCTTCTGGGAATTTAAAACGTGTCCGCAACTTGCGAATGCGTTCAATTAAAACATCAATCCGAGATTTATCAATCACTTCAGCCGATTGAATCCAATATTCAATTGCCTCACGCCACAACGCTTCCCCTAATGCCTGTTGCGTCGCCTCATCACCCAAGGTTAATAATTTCACCAAATCGGGTAAAGATTTCACTTTTTGCGTGCCAATCAGCAGCGGGGCTTGCGGATATAAAATATATCGCAGTTTTACCAAGGCGACCGTCGGGGTTCTTTTATAATTATCTTCAATGACTTCAATCTTATCTGCCATCACCCGATCAAAATTTTCCACCACCCATTCACGAATTTGTCCCCGAAATAAATCGCGGGCGGCATCAAAACGATCTAAAACTAATGCCAATTGTTGCGGAGATTTTGCCTCGGGATAATTCGGATAAGGCACTTCACGCCCCGCACCGTCGATGGAAAAAATCGGAATATCTAACCAAGAATTATCATTATCCTTTAAGACTTTGACATCGCTAAGCCATTCCATGACTTCAGCATGACCCCAGCGTTGTGCGGAATTAATTTCAGTTAAGCCTTTAATTAATTTCTGAAAGCTTTGTGGCACGCTGGGCGGCATATTCACACGCCCGCGCAAATGTGCCACCAAAATATCAGTTTGATTCATGCCTGCAAACGGCGATTTGCCCAGCAAAATATGCAACAAAGTCATGCCCAGTGCGTAATAATCAGTTTGCGCACTGACTTGGTGATTGTCTAATAGTTCAGGCGCGGCATAATCCAGCGTTAAATTTGCGGCTGATTGGGTGACACGCACTTGTTTGGCATCGAGTTCTAATAAGGAGCTGATGCCAAAATCGCCAATCACGGGTTGGGTGCGGGTTTTGTCGCGGAAAAATAAATTATTGGGTTTCAAATCGCGGTGAATAATGCCTTGCTGGTGGCAATATTCCAGCCCGTCCACAATTTCACCCACATAATTGCGCAATTCTTTGGCAGGCATCGGCATGATGTCGGCGAAAGAACCGCCTTCACAAAACTCCATCACTTCATAAAAACGCCCTTGCCAAATTCCATAGGTTTTCAAACTCACCACATTGGGATGATTTAAATTAATCAATTGCGCCAAAATCGATTCTTTGGGTTCGGCGTAATAACGATAGAGTTTTAACGCAACGATGTCGCCTGTTTCGGTGTGCTCACATGGATAAACTTCTGCCTCGCCCGTCGCGCCACCGCCCAAAGGTTTTCCTGTGACTCGAAATCTATCGGCAATAATCACGGGCGATTTTGTGGCTTTCGCCGCCGCAGGTTTGGCATCGGGGGCGGGGAGGCGTAAGGTCACTTGTTCGTTTGCGAGGCTGGGCATCCGTTGCGTGGTGGCAACACTGCTGCTGGAAATTTTGGGTGCAGGGGCCCGTTGGGTGACGGGGACTTCTGATTTAGGGCGTTGTGGGGCGCGTTGCGTGGCGGCAACCGCTGGTTTTTTGTCTTTAGGAATATTCATACAGTTGCCCCAGTTTTAGAAACTCGGAGCACAATCAGCGATAAATTATCGTCGCCGCCTGCTTTCAAGGCTTGTTGCGTTAATTGTTTGCCGACTGTTGCCACTGAATTGGGGTTGAGTAGGCTTTGTTTGAGCTGTTCAGGTTCGATTAAATCGTGCACGCCGTCGGAACAAATCAGTAAACTGTCTCCTGCTTGCAGGGATTTCAATAATTTGACCTGACAACTGAATTGTTCATAGCCTAAAAAGTTGGTGAGATGATGGCGTTGTGGGCAATGGCGGGCTTCTTCAGCACTTAAGCGTCCTTCATTGACCGCAATTTGTGCCACGGTTTCGTCAACAGTGACGAGTTTTAATAAGTTGCCGCGTTGATAATAAACTCGGCTATCGCCACATTGAAACAACAATAAACCTTCAGGTATCAAGCAGATACCCGCTAAAGTGCAGCCCATGCGTGCATATTTGGGTTTATGCTTTGCCATGTCGAGAATCGTGGTGTTGCAGCGGTAAATGGCTTGTTGCAGCGTGTCTTTAAATAGGGCGGTGTTGCTGCTTTTGCGCACGGCATAAAAATACTTTTCCAACGTGAGTAGCGCAAGTTGGCTTGCAAAAACACCGCCCGCCTCGCCACCAATGCCGTCAGCAACAGCAAATAACATCCCGTATTCACACAGAAAATCATCATGCAGCTCAAAACTCAGCTGCATTGAGCCACTATTTTTAATAAAACGCCCCATCAGTAGATGATCTTCGTTTGCGGCACGAATCAATCCGACCTCAGTATGGGCATACACATCGACTGTCAACATTTTGCGGGTCACTGGAGAAAATAAACTGAAAATAAACTTGGCAATTTTTATACCGTCTTATCATAACCTGAGTTCGGGATAAAGAAAATTTTGTAGTAGGGTGGAATAGCGTAGGGTGTGTCATCAAATAGGATTCACTGCTCCCCCAACCGCCTAAAGGGAGCTAAAGATAAACATGATTGGGGTTTTAAGCCCCTTTATCTCGTTCCCACGCTGGAGCGTTACTGCCATTAAGTTAAGCGTAAAACAAGATGATATGCGGGTTTAGCTTCCCTCTTTGAAAAAGGGGGAATGAGGGGCATTTAAGATCGTCGCAACTTCTGAGATTCTTAAATCCCCCTGCCCCGAGGAGAGTACCAAAGTATTTTTAACCCCCTTTAACTGCGCCCCTAAATCCCCTAAAGGGGACTTAAAAGCTTGTTAATCTTTATTTTTAGCCCCCTTTAGGGGATTTAGGGGCACAGTTGAGGTCTAAGTGAAGTTAAGCTTCAAACTGAATAGTTCGTGTTGTCAAAAGAGTTAAGTGTAGGTGCGAATTTATTCGCATGCATTTTTAATTCGAGTGCGTTGTGCGAATAAATTCGCACCTACAATCAGCTCAGTCTCGCAAACTTAGCTTAAAATTAAGATTCCAAATAGGTTGTAGAAATGACATACAGTACAGACTATCGTTTATGTGTAGTAAACAACGTTAAACTGGGGATGAAGCAATGATAACCTTCCATATCAGTCCTCCCAAGAAAACCCCGCGCGCCACGGAAGATAGTGGTAGAGGCGTTGATTAATTTTGGTGGCGAAAGAACCAGAGCAGTGTCGCTAAAATCGGAAATTTTGAGAATAACCAAACTTAACTCATCAACCAGCGAGCACTTTGATAAAACACAAAACATACTCCCCACGCCAGCCCAAACGACCACAACAAACTTAACACCGTAAACTGCAAATTTTGAGATTCTTGCCGAATCGTTGCCACGGTGGACAAGCAAGGCGAATACAACAGCGTAAACAGCATAAAACTATATGCCTGTACCCAATCTACATGTTGAACAATGGCTTGGGTCAAGTGTGAATCGTTTAAACCATAAATCACCGCCAACGCCCCGACCACAATTTCCTTCGCCACAAATCCAAACATCAGCGCAATGACCAGTTGTGCTTCGATGCCAATCGGCTCAAAAATCGGCGCGAGAAAATTCCCCAAACGTCCCGCCAAGGTTTCCGCACTGGCAGGGTCTGCGGCGGGTGGAAAATGGGTTAAAACCCAGACCAAAATAACCCCTATCACAATAAAATTACTGGCACGTCCAATAAAATGCTGTAATTCCAACCAGCTGCGCAAAAGCATGTGGCGCACCGTCGGCAAGCGATACGGCGGAATTTCTAAAATGAAGGGTTCGTTATTAGAAAATTTACCTTTAAATAAATACGCTGTTCCAAACGCCGCCGCAAAACTCGCAATATACAAACTTAACAAAACTAAGGGAGCTTGATCAGGTTTAAACAGTGTGGCAATAAAAAATAAAAAGACTTGGAGGCGTGCAGAACATAAGGCGAAAGGAATCACCAACATGCTCAACAAACGCAGGCGACGCGATTGCATGACTCGTGTTCCCATCAAGGCGGGGACGTTGCAGCCAAAGCCCATGAGAATCATCACGAAACTGCGTCCGTCTAAGCCCATTTTCGACATTAATACGTCCATCAAAAACGCGGCGCGGGATAAATAGCCCGAATCTTCAACCACGGTCATGAACAGAAAAAATAATAAAATCATGGGAATAAAGGTGGCAACTGTGCCCACCCCGTCATAAATCCCATCTAATAATAAGCCTTGTAAGGGTTTGGGCAAGTCCATTAAAAGTGGGGCAAGATAGCTTTCTTTAAACGCGCTTAATATCCATTCCATGCCGTCTTGCAGGGGCGTGCCTAATAAGAAAATCCCCTGAAA
>JBDKHS010000306.1:0-2678 GCA_039797505.1 Pseudomonadota bacterium
GGCAACCCAACTGAACTGCTTTATTTTCGTTGGGTTAGCCTAGGCTAACCCAACCTACTTTAATTTATGCTTATTTGCACCCACATAAACATTAACTTATTGAGTATTCATGTAGTTACAGCTTTATACGGTAACAAAATGAAATATATGATTATATTCGTCGTACTCAGGTTAAGTAGTTTTCAACTGCCTAACGCCTAAACAGTTAAAGACTTGCCTGCAAGTTATCGGTAAGTCTTAACCCCCAGCTTGAATACACTCATAAAAACTCATCGTTAAAAATATTTAAACCCGCTTTAAAACCAATTCCAATACCACTTTGCTTCCAAAATACGCCAGCATTAATACAAAAAATCCGAATAAACTCCAGCGCACGGCGGTTTTACCACGCCAGCCATATTGCCAATGACCATACAGCAGAGCTGAAAATACGCACCATGCGGCGATGGATAAAATCGTTTTGTGGACTAAATGCTGGGCGAAAATATCTTCTAAGAAAATAAAGCCACTGGCTAAACTGATACTCAAAAACATCAGTCCTAAGCCCATCATTTGGAACAATAAACTTTCCATCACTTGCAGCGGGGGCAAATGGCGCATCGCCCAGCTTAAATTCTTGTGGCGCAATTGATATTCTTGAATTGCGAGAAAAATCGCTTGCAGCGCGGTAATGCTAAGTAGACTGTAGGCAACAATTGAGAAAAATACGTGAATTTGTACGCCTAAACCTTTTTCGGTGTTTAAAATGCGTTCGCTGTGCATCAGTAAATCAATGGCAATTGCCAGCGAGGCGGTCGGAAATACCACCAGCAGCAGATTTTCCACAGGTTTTTTAATCAACGTTATCAATAGCAATAAGGCAATCACCCATGCCACCAAAGAGGCTGCATTTGAAATGCCTAAATTTAAACCTGTAGGCGTAAACATTGATTGCGATAAAATTACCGCATGGCTCGCTACGGCAACTCCGCCCAATTTATATAAAAGTTGCTGCTGGGAAATCATGGTGCGTAGCTGATACAGCCTTGAAAGGGCCGTGCCTAAGTAAAACAAAATCGCGGATAAACTTAATAAGGTGTTCACTACAACATTTCCCTGATTATTTTAATTTTTGGTAGTGCTAAACAAATAAGCTTAAATATCGATTTAGCTACCCCCTTTGAAAACATTAGGTTATTTACACAGGTCTATAACTCTTTGATTTTATCGCGTCGCTAGCGTAATTAGGACTGGCAGTGCTCGTAGTACTACGAGTCCTTAAACTCTCCATATTCCATGACCTAAAACACGGGCACTGCACCACTCAACGCATTTTTGGAAAACCGAGTGCAGACTGCGTGGGTTTGCGTGTGTCTCCAAGGTTTGAACTGGAATTGTTACGACATGCACCACAATGTGGACTCTCGTGGCAACGGCTGCGGAAACGGGCGGGTGCTTTATTTTTAAGCTGGTATTCAATCACTGCACATTCGTGTTCACCCAAAGTAGCAGAAAAATAATGAGAGCCATCGCCTTTTGCTACGAAATATAAACTATCACCTGCCGCAGGATTGAGTGCCGCATTTAAAGCTTCTTTGCCCACCAAAGCAATAGGAGTCGGAGGCAAACCCTTGTAAACATAAGTATTGTAGGGGCTATTCACTAATAAATCTTGTTGGTGAATATTGCCATCATACGCTTCACCCAAGGCATAAATCACCGTGGGGTCAGTTTGCAAACGCATCCCTAACTTCAAACGCCGGGTAAATACGCCCGCAATTTGAGGACGTTCACTGGGCACAGCGGTTTCTTTTTCCACAATCGAGGCAAGTGTTAATGCTTCATCAGGCGTGTTTAAAATTACATCAGGGGCGCGTTTTTCCCATGCGGTTTTCAGCTGTTGCGCCATGATGTGATAGGCGCGTTGTAAAAATTCAATATCACTCATGCCCAGGGGAAAATGATAAGTGTCGGGATAAAATCGCCCTTCAGGGTGTTGATTCGGAAAGCCCAATTGTGCCATCACGGCTTTATCATCTAAGCCTTTCAATTTATGGGTTAAACTGGGTTCATTGTGTAAGGCAGTGAGCAGTTGGCGAAAAGTCCAGCCTTCGGGAACGGTGAGCACATGCTGCACGGTTTTGCCTTCCACAAACAGATCGAGCAATTGTTGGGGAGTCATGCCGACAGGAATCGCGTATTCACCCGCCTTGATACGATGTGCCTTTTGTTGCCAGCGCGCCATTGCAAACCAAGTCCACGCACTGGGATAATCGAAAAAGCCTTTATCCACTAATTCATTGGAAATTAAAGCTAAATTACTTCTTGCTGAGATGATATAACGTGCATCTTGACTGAGGGGCAAGGGCACTTGCAAACGATTTTCATAAATCCAGTACGCACCACCCGCAAGCGCGCCACCGACAACAAGTAAAGTAATGAGTAGGCGAATACCCAGTTTTATTAAAAAATTAATCATGCCGTTTAAATCCTACGGGTCTCTATAAATCAGGGTTCAAACTATAACGATAACATATTGCAAAATGCGCATTTTATGCCCAGTTTAGCGATGAATCCAATTTTAACAGGCTTAAGCCTTGTGTGAAAATTGATTTAATAACCGACTAACAAGCGACTGTTACGCCCAAAAAGCCGCTTCACCAGACTCAGTAACAACATACAAAAACCTAAACTGACCG
>JBDKHS010000307.1:0-12373 GCA_039797505.1 Pseudomonadota bacterium
AAAGACAGTGCAAAACTTAAAATAATTAATCGATTCATGGCAACACTCCCACAGCTTGGTTATAACGAGAAATCGCGCGTTGTACCGCAAGATTTTGTTGTAGTGCCGTGCGTTCTGCGGCAAAGGCAAGGGCTTGCACCCGTTGTAAACTCACCAAATCTGCCTCCCCCATTTCAAAAGCTTGGCGGGTCAGGCGTAAATTTTCCTGCGCTAATTGATGTTGTTGTTTCGCTAACACCAAGGTTTCACGGTAAGTATTTAACATGTGTCCTGCTTCATGCAGGGCAATTTCTAATTCTCGCTTGAGCAAATCGCGTTCACTTTGTAACTCAGCCTGTATCCGTTCTGCGGCAGTGATACGGGTTGCAGCATGGGCTTCGCTGCCCAAAGGAATGCGCACACTTAAACCAATACTGTCTTGATAAGACTCGGGTACATTGGAACGTTCACGACGCATACCCAGCAGTATTTGAGGATTCTCCCGTTTTTCCGCACGACTGACTTGAATCTGCGCTTGTGCATGTAGAACCTTGCTTTGTGCTTGATTTAAAAATGGATGTTCTAAACCAATTTCTTCAAGCGTGCTGAGTTTTTCTTGATAACTTTCAGGAATTTGCTTTAATCCAGTGAATAATTCATAACGTTTTTGGGCATGTTGCACTTCGGTTTGCACATTCAATAGCGCGGTTTGCTTGCGTAAACTGTCTTCTTGCGCTAGCAATAAATCTGTCCGCGCCAACTCGCCCAGTTCAAAACGACGACGCACTTTATTTTCAATCGCTTTGGCGGCATTCATTTCTTGAGCGCTGAGGGCGAGCAGATTTTTTTGCCAAGCAATTTCCCATAAATATTCCCGCACTTGCCCCGCAATTAACAAACTGAGGGCAGTTTTTGCAATAGGCACGTTTTGCTGAGCTTGTTCTGCCAAATATTGACGTGCTGCTTTTTGGGCTGGAAACCACAAGGGCATTTCTAAACCCGCCTCCCATTCGCGCAAACCACCACGCGAACCTAATTGATCCGTTTGGTGGCGCAAAATCACCGCAGGGCTGCCCGCGAGTAAGGTGTTAGCGGCTTTCGATAAGGCTTCCGCTTCTTGAATGCGGGCAGTTAATACTTGTAAATTCGGATGCCGTTCAAAAGTGTGTTCAACGATGGCATGTAAACTGAGTTGTTTACTGGTTTGGAGGCTGTCGCTGTGGACGGCTGCCAAACTGAGGCTAGGACTTAGGCACTGTAAGATGAGCAAAGTGCGCCCAATGAATTGTTTATTCATTTATTATTCCACGATTTTAATAGTTAATAAGCGGTGTAGGCACAAACCCTAATACGAAATTAGAACAATATTGGCTTAGCACCCGCTTAAAGAGGTTTCATAAAGCGGTGATTATGAAAATGCTGGTGGGGAACGTGGAGAACAGGAATAGTAAAATACTACCGGAGGGTAATAGCTAATAAGCGGTTGCGATAAGCTTTGAGTCTTTGCCCGAGCGCAGCTCAATAAACTTGGCTGGGCGGATTTCATCAGGGAATGTCGAGCTAAATCGATTTCTAATTGGCTAATACCAACTTCAATCTGTTCGCAAGTGCTGGTTAATAGGGAGGCTAAGGTGCTCGGGGGCGGGCCAGAGGGATGCAGATAATGCAAGCCGTCAGGCTGTTGAGTCTTCCCCACCGTGATGCTGTGCGCGTGTACGAGTGGGGCGGCAAATTGCACTAAACAGAGATAGCACAATAACGCAAGACGAAGCCCACGGGATAAATAACACAGTTTGCACAGATAAAATAAATAATTCATCTCTTCATGATACTGGATTTTTCAAAAAATTCTAAATTACTTTATCGAGACCGACTAAAAACCTGGTGCGTCGGAGATAAAACTAAACAATGCTAGGAGTTACGCAGTTGAATTAATAAGCTAATTAATTCAGAAAGCTTTATCAAGTGTAGGGTGTATGGCGGCTACGCCTTATAAACCCTACGAACTGCTTGTAAATTCAACTGCGTAACTCCTAGCAGTTTTAACACCCCATCAGGAGATTTAAGGGTACAGTTTCAAACCTACAAACTCACCAACAACACCCCCGCCAACACCAAAGCCGAGCCGCATAATTGCACCACAGACATTGGTTCATTTAAGAAGAAATACGCCAAGAAAATAGTCGTAATCGGACCAATTGAGCTGATTAACGAAGCGCGACTTGCCCCAATATGCCGAATTCCCAACGCCAATAAAAAGGCAGGCGCAACCGTCGAAAATAATGCCATCGCAATTCCCAAGGTATAAACAGGCATCGCTTGTGAAAACACGGCATTCAGCGGACGGGTAAATAAAAATTGTGCAAAACAAGCGAAACACGCAACAATCATGACATACGACATGAAACGCATCGCACCCAAACGAGCAATACTGCGCCCACTGCCAATTAAATACAGTGCGTAAGCCCATGCACTGGCAAAAACCAAACTGCTGCCTAAAATTAAGTTTTGTTGGACTGTGCCTATATCATGTTGAAAGACAATCGCAATGCCAACATAACTTAATAACAATGCAAACAATTCTTTCTTACGCAAAGGACGACGATAAAATAAGACCGATAACACCACCACAAAAGTCGGATATAAAAATAAAATCAGGCGTTCCAAGCCCGCTGAAATAAACTGTAATCCTAAGAAATCCAACAAACTGGCTAAATAATAGCCGAGAAAACCCAAAAGCAAGACTGTGAACCAATCACTGCGCGTGAGTGGCGATAATGTTTGATCGAGACTGTACCAAATTGCGGTAATGATGAAGAATGGCGCGGAAAATATCATTCTTAAAGCAAGCAAAGTGATGGCATCGACACTGTGCACATACGCCAATTTCACCAAAATGGCTTTTGCAGAAAATCCAATTGCAGAGAGCAACACGAATAATGAGCCGAGCAACTTGGGGTTGATCGACTGGGGTAAAGCAAGTGCATTCATAAAAATATGCCCAAATTAGTTGATTCGATGACAGTTCAGTATATGAAGTAAATCAAATACCCTATTAAGATTGATTAATCATAAGCTTAGTAAAAAATGTTTTGCAGCAATGTGCAATCACAGTGACTGACATGGCTTATTGAGAATTTTGACGGGTAAAAATAAATTTATCTGATTGATAATAAAACATATTATCAAGTCAACTTCCTGTGCTCCATAATAAAATATCGATGTTTTATGAGTTCAGGTAAAATACAGCATAACAATCAAATGAGAAAATTCTATGAATACTTTAAATAATCTGGTTTGGCATCATGCAACGGTGACACGTCAACGCCGTGCGGATTTAAATCAACATCAAAGCACGGTTTTATGGTTTACGGGGCTGTCGGGTGCGGGAAAATCCACCTTAGCGCACGCTTTGGAAGAACGCTTGTATCAGATGAGTTTCCATACCTTTGTACTGGATGGCGATAATGTGCGGCACAATCTGTGCAAAGATTTAGGGTTTTCTGCCGAGGCACGGGTGGAAAATATTCGGCGCGTGGCAGAAGTCGCGAAGCTGTTTGTGGAAGCGGGTGTAATTGTGCTGACTGCGTTTATTTCGCCCTTTGCTGCCGATCGGGAAAAAGCACGGCAGTTGTTGGGTGAGGATTTTATTGAAATTTATTGTGATTGTTCACTGGAAATTTGTGAGCAGCGCGATGTGAAAGGCTTGTATCGGCGGGCGCGTGCAGGCGAGGTGAAAGAATTTACTGGCATTTCATCACCCTACGAAATTCCAGAACAGCCCGATTTACGTGTAAACACAGGTTCACAGGATTTAGAAAGTTGTGTGACCCAAGTGCTGGATTATTTGGTGCAACGTGGGATTTATCAACTGAAGTCGCCTGTGTGAAACTTGTAGGAATTACGCAGTTGAAACATCCAGTCTTTTATTTACATTAAAATCAAACTATTACAGATTCAACTGCGTAAATTCCATCTTGAAAAAACTGATCAATTTTCATTCAGACTTGGTACTCAGGTTATAATTATCTCTTCACTTCAATTATTTTAAATCTTGTTCGTAGGAATTTAGAACGACCATGCTAACCCTGACCGCCAAGCTCAAAAAAACAGGGGCCATTATTCGAGAACTTTCGGGTGATGATGCTTATGAACGCTATTTAGCACACCTTGCCCAAGCGCATCCCAATCAAGAACCGCTCACCCGTAAAGCCTTTTTTCAACAAGACCGTAAATGGAATGGCGTAAAACGCTGCTTTTAGGATAATCAATGATTTTCAATAAATTAATTTTAGGGCTTGCCCTGTGGCTGCCCACGCTTGCCTATGCACACACGGATGCAGAAATTGATCGCAAGGTCGAAAATTTATTAGCACAAATGACTTTGACCGAAAAAATTGGGCAGATGACGCAAATCACGCTCAATGTGGTTTCAGTCGGAAACTTGCCTTATGACATGAAAGAACCGCATGAATTAGACGAAGCGCGTTTAAAAAATGCACTGGTCAATTATGGTGTGGGTTCAATTTTTAATGTGGGTGACCATGCTTTTTCACGCGAGCATTGGCGCGAAATCATCGAGAAAATTCAGCAGGTTGCCACCACCCAAACCCGCTTAAAAATCCCTGTGTTATACGGCATCGATGCCGTGCACGGCACGAATTACACTTATGATTCCACACTGTTTCCCCAGCAAATTGGCTTAGCAGCAACTTGGAATCCTGAATTGGTGGCAAAAGCTGCCGCGATTACCGCCTATGAAACCCGTGCCATTGGCGTGCCTTGGAACTTTTCCCCCAGCGTTGACGTGGGCAGAAATCGTTTACATTCGCGTTTTTATGAGACTTTTGGCGAAGATACTTTTCTGGTCAAAACCTTGGGCAAGGCGATGTTGCAAGCCTATCAAGGCAATGATATTGCTGATAAAAATCACATTGCCGCGACGTTGAAACATTTTATTGCTTATGTGATGCCGCTGAATGGCATCGACCGCAGTTCTGCGTGGATTCCTGAACATTATTTACGTGAATATTTCCTGCCGCCGTTTGTGGAAGCGATTGGTGCGGGCGCGAAGTCGGTAATGCTCAATCTTTCTGAAATCAATGGGATTCCTGTGCATGCCAATCCGCAATTGGTCACGGATTTGTTACAGCGTGAACTCAATTTTAAGGGCTTGATTGTGAGCGATTGGGAATCAATTCGCGAAGTTTTTTATCATCACCACGTGGCTGAAAACGATAAGCAGGCGGTGAAACTAGCGGTTCTAGCGGGCGTAGATATGAGCATGGTGCCTTATAGTTTCGAGTTTGCCGACCATTTACAACAACTGGTGAAAGAAGGCGCAATTAGCGAACAGCGGATTAATACCTCGGTGCGTAAAATTTTGCGCTTAAAGTTTGAATTAGGCTTGTTTGAACATCCGTATTATCCCGCCAGCGATTATCCTGATTTTGGCTCTGAAAAATTCCGTAAAGTGAGCCAAGCAGCGGCTTCCGAATCGATTACTTTATTGAAAAATGAAAAAAATTTACTACCTTTGCCAAAATCCGCAAAAATTTTGGTCACGGGCTTTGCTGCGGATTGGATGCAGGCATTGAATGGCGGTTGGACTTATTCATGGCAAGGCAGCAAACCGCTGTGGGTGACGCATAAACCCACGATTTTGGACGCGCTGGTGCAAAAGTTCAGAGATAAAGTGAGTTATGTAGAAACCGCTTATGAAACCACACCCTTAGAAATTCAAGCGGCTGTCAAAGCGGCGGCGGATGCGGATTATATTGTGCTCTGTTTGGGTGAAAAACCCTATGCGGAAAACTTTGGCAATGTGCTGGATTTTGCTTTGCCTGAAACGCAAATTCGTTTAGCGCGTGAATTGGCGGCGACGGGTAAACCTGTGATTTTAGTGTTGACAGAAGGCAGACCGCGCGTCATCAGTGCGTTTGCAGAGCAAATGCAGGCGATTGTGATGGGGTATTTACCCAGCAATGAAGGCGGCTTGGCGATTGCGGATATTTTGGCGGGCACGGTGAATCCTTCAGGCAAATTGCCATTTACTTATCCGTTTGCACAAAATTCGCTGACGATGTATGACCACAAGCATTCCGAAACTTACGCGGTACAAGTGCAGTATCCTTTTGGCTTTGGGCTGAGTTATACCGAGTTTGCTTATAGCAATTTGAAAATTGACCGCAAACAATTGAAAGCAGGGGATATGCTTAATATTAGTGTCAATGTCACCAATACAGGAAAACGCGCGGGCAAAGAAGTGGTGCAATTATATATTGGTGATGTGTTCGCAAGCCTTGCGCCGCCTGTGAAACGTTTGCGCGGCTTTGAAAAAATCGAATTGCAGCCCCAACAAACCAAAACTGTGCGCTTTAAAATCGCGGTTGAAGACATTGCCTTTATCAATGCCCAAAATAAGAAAGTCGCTGAAAAAGGGGATTTTGAGGTCATGCTTGGGGATTTAAAAGGACGTTTTGTATTGACGGAAGACGTACATTTTTAGTAGTAGGGTGGAATAGCGTAGCGTATTCCACCAAGAAAGGTGATAACGCTAGGCATGACGCAATTGAATCGATAAGACCCTCCTTGTACGGTAGAAGCTTGTAAAATCCTCGCCGCTGGAGCGTTGGAATGAGACAAAAGGATAATATCATCATTGAGTTATGACTACTTTAAAATTTTTCTTATCCCGAATTCACGTGATGTTAAGGCTTAATCCTGTTTAATTCGGACAATCCCGTAAATCCTGATGCTGACAATCAGTAGGCTTGAGCTAGGTTAAGGCACAATCCCCAAAAATATGTTATAACAACAACGCATTTTTAACAAAAAATGATGACAACCTTGTGAGTGAAAAACACTCATTTGTGTATGGCTTACTATGAGGATATAGACAATGAAGTTAACCACGTTATGCTTAGTTGCAACGGGTAGTTTATTTGCTGGTGCAGCCATCGCTGCTGATGCACCTACACCTAAAGAAGCTCCTAAAGCTGAAGCTGCTGCAACGCTAGCCGCTGCACCTGCTGCGGGTAAAAGTGCTTTAGACATCATCAAAGCCAAAGGCTATCTTTGCATGAGCTGCCATCAAGTTGAAGTCAAGATGGTTGGACCTTCTTATAAAGATGTTGCTGCCAAATACAAAGGTGATGCAAAAGCGCCTGCAATGTTAGCCGAGAAGATTAAAAAAGGCGGTGTTGGTGCGTGGGGTCAAATTCCTATGCCTCCAAACGGCACGGTGACTGACGATGACATGAAAGCTATTGTTGACTGGATTTTAGCTTCTGATAAGAAGTAAAGATGTTTATAGCCCTCGGGAATCATAACTTCTTTAGGGCTATTCCCCCCTCGCTGAAGTACTTACACAATAATGTCACTGCCTATTCTAAACTGTCCCGCCCCTGCAAAACTTAATCTATTTTTACACATCACAGGGCGACGCGCCGACGGTTATCATAATTTACAAACCCTGTTCCAATTTTTAAGCTTTGGCGACACCCTGAACTTTTACCCCAATAACACGGGCGAAATTCAACTGTCTTCAACTGCACTCAATTTGCTCACTGAACAAGATTTAGTTTATAAAGCTGCATGTTTATTACAAGATTTTACAGATTGTGTACAAGGCGCACGTATTAAAGTCGAAAAGCGCATTCCGATGGGTGGTGGTTTGGGCGGTGGCAGTTCTGATGCAGCCACCACCTTACTTGCCTTGAATAAACTCTGGAATTTGCAATTACCCTTGAGCACGCTCGCAGAACTGGGCTTAAAATTGGGCGCAGATGTCCCCGTTTTTATTTATGGGAAAGCCACTTGGGCAGAAGGCGTGGGCGAAATTTTCACGCCTGTGATGTTGCCCGAGCCTTACTATTTAGTAGTGCATCCACAGTGTCATGTCCCTACCCGTGAAATTTTTATGGCTGAAGACTTGACAAGAGATTCAATTCCTATCAGAATATGCGACTTCAATACAGGGCAGAGTCAAAATAACTGTGAGACGGTAGTCCGCCGCCGTTACCCCGAAGTTGCAAACAGCTTAGACTGGCTTCGACAATTCGGTTCTGCTAAAATGACGGGCACAGGTGCATGTGTTTTTGTAAGTTTTCCTGACTTAAGAAATGCGCATCTTGCGTTACAAAAGCTTCCTAGCAAATGGACAGGCTTTGTAGCCCAAGGTAGGAATCATTCCCCTGCACATCAAGCTTTACAATATAGCCTCTAAATGTGCTATAATTGCAGTCCAAACAACCCACTATTGGGGTGTCGCCAAGCGGTAAGGCACCGGGTTTTGATCTCGGCATACCTAGGTTCGAATCCTAGCACCCCAGCCAATTTTTTATCCTCTCGCATATCATACGTTATTCAGGAGTTCGAGCGTGTCGAACCGCATGGTGGTATTTACGGGTAATGCTAACCCCGCACTGGCGAAATCTGTTGCAGGTTATCTCAATTTACCCATGGGTAAAGCCATTGTAGGTCGTTTTAGTGACGGCGAAATTATGGTAGAAGTCCGCGAAAATATACGCGGCAAAGACGTATTTATCATTCAGCCTACTTGCGCTCCCACGAATGATAATCTCATGGAAGTCATGGTGTTAGTGGACGCAGTCAAACGCGCTTCCGCAGGACGTATCACCACTGTTATTCCCTATTTTGGTTATTCTCGCCAAGATCGTCGCACACGTTCCGCACGTGTTCCGATCACTGCTAAAGTCGTCGCCAATATGATCACCGGCGCAGGCGCGGATCGGGTTTTAACGGTCGATTTACATGCAGACCAAATTCAAGGCTTTTTTGACGTTCCCGTCGACAATATTTATTCTGCCCCCGTGTTACTGGGCGATATTTGGCGGCACGAATATCCTAACCTCGTCGTGGTTTCTCCCGATGTGGGGGGTGTGGTACGTGCGCGTGCTTTGGCAAAACAATTGGACGATGCAGATTTAGCGATTATTGATAAACGTCGCCCCCGTCCGAATGAAGCCAAGGTCATGAATATTATTGGGGATGTCCAAGGACGTACTTGTGTTCTTGTGGATGACATGGTTGACACTGCGGGCACTTTATGTGAAGCCGCACGGGCTTTGAAAGAACGTGGTGCGATGCGCGTGGTTGCCTATTGTACGCATCCTGTATTATCAGGCGCGGCAATCCAAAATTTAGAAAAATCCGTTTTAGATGAATTAGTGGTGACTGACACCATTCCTTTAAGTGAAAAATCCGCTGCTTGCTCACGGATTCGCCAACTCAGTATTGCTGAGATGTTGGCAGAAACCATGCGTCGCATCAGCGATGAGGAATCGGTTAGCACGCTGTTTATGGATTAAAATTCCCCATTTTTTTGTAGTAACCTCCCTGTTTCTGGTCGCGGAAACAGGTATTTTTTTATCCTTTATCAAGAGACTTTCAAACAATGAGTCAAATTAAATATTTTGAATTAGAAGCTACCCTGCGCACTGACATAGGGAAAGGTGCGAGCCGCCGCTTACGTCACGCAGGATTAGTGCCTATTGTTATTTATGGTGGGGCTGACAAAGAACCCATGTCTTTGACGATTTCTCATAACGAATTGTTAAAGCATTTAGCCCACGAAGCTTTTTATTCTCACGTATTAGTGATCAAAATCGAAGGGCACGGCGTTGAAAGTGCCGTTCTGAAAGACGTACAACGTCATCCTAGCCGTCCTGTGGTATTACACATCGATTTACAACGTGTTAGCGATACCCAAAAACTGCACATGCACGTTCCTTTGCACTTCATCAATGGCGATGTCGCGCCCGGCGTGAAACAAGGCGGCGGTTCGATTACTCACCAATTGGTTGAAGTTGAAGTAAGCTGCTTACCGAAAGATTTACCTGAATTCATCGAAGTGGATTTGAGCGCGATGAAAGTGGATGACATCATTCACTTATCTGACCTGAAATGTCCTGAAGGTGTTGAATTGTTAGCTTTGTCTCATGGCGAAGAACACGATTTACCCGTTGCTTCTTTACACTTAGCACGTGGTGCAAAAGAAGCCACGGCGGAAGACGCAGGCGAATAAGTATGTCGATTACGCTCATCGTTGGTTTGGGCAATCCGGGCGCAGAATATGTCAAAACTCGGCACAATGCAGGGTTTTGGCTGCTGGATCAATGGGCTGAACAACAAGGTGGGCAATTTCGCCATGAAGCGAAATTTCATGGCGAAATGTGTCGTATCGAGAGCGGCAGCCACAAATTTTATTTATTGAAGCCTTCTACTTTTATGAACTTGAGTGGAAAGGCGGTTGCCGCACTTGCCAACTTTTATAAAATTCCTCCCGAACAAATTTTAGTGGCTCATGATGAACTCGACTTTGCTGAAGGCGTTGCACGCTTGAAACAAGGTGGGGGCGATGGGCGACATAATGGTTTAAAAAGTATCATTGCCTGTTTAGGCAGCAATCAATTTTTACGTTTACGCATCGGTATCGGACACCCCGGACACAGCGAACAAGTGCTGGGTCATGTGTTAGGTGCGCCGACACGCTCACAACGCGATGCGATTCAAACCGCTTTAGACAAATCAATCGACGTGTTACCGCTGTTATTGGCGGGTGAATTACACGCTGCCACCCAACGCTTACACACCGCATAAGGATGATTCATGGGCTTTAAATGTGGAATTGTGGGTTTACCCAATGTGGGCAAATCAACTTTATTCAATGCGTTGACCAACGCCAAAATTCAGGCGGAAAATTATCCTTTCTGTACCATTGATCCGAATGTGGGCATTGTGGCAATGCCTGATACCCGTTTAGACGTGCTCGCAGAGATTGTCAAACCGCAGCGTACTTTGCCCACTAGCATGGAATTTGTGGATATTGCGGGTTTGGTGGCGGGCGCATCGAAGGGTGAAGGCTTGGGCAATAAATTTTTAGCCAATATTCGCGAAACCCAAGCGATTGTTCATGTGGTGCGTTGTTTTGAAAATGATGACATCGTGCACGTTGCGGGCAAAGTTGACCCTTTAGCCGATATTGAAGTGATTCACACGGAACTGGCGTTGTCGGATTTGGACACGGTAGAGCGTGGATTGCAACGGGCGGTGAAGAATTCTAAAGGTGGCAATAAAGAGGCGTTAGCACAAAAGGCTTTATTTGAGCGGGTGATGGCGGCTTTGGACACGGGGAAACCTGTGCGCTCTTTGGAATTAGAAAACGAAGATCAAAAATTATGGTTGCGTGATTTGCATTTGCTGACCGCAAAGCCTACGGTTTATGTGGCGAATGTGGCGGAAGATGGGTTTGAAAATAATCCTTTTTTAGATAAAGTTTATGCGTTGGCTGCGCAAGAAGGCGCGGTGGTTGTGCCTGTGTGTGCGGCGATGGAAGCGGAATTGGTGGATTTGTCGCCTGATGAACGTGCGGATTTCTTAAGTGAAATGGGCATGACTGAACCCGGTTTGAATCGGGTGATTCATGCGGGTTATAAGTTGCTGGGTTTGCAAACTTATTTCACGGCGGGCGAGAAGGAAGTGCGGGCATGGACGGTGCGGATTGGTGCAACTGCGCCTCAAGCGGCGGCGGTGATTCATACGGATTTTGAACGCGGTTTTATTCGTGCAGAAGTAGTCGCTTATAATGACTTTGTGGCTTATAAGGGTGAACAGGGCGCGAAAGAAGCGGGTAAATGGCGTTTAGAAGGCAAAGAATACATTGTTCAAGATGGCGATGTGATGCACTTTCGGTTTAATGTGTAGTTAATTCATTAAATTGACTGGATTTTAAAAGCCTGTCAGCTTTTGGGTTGACAGGCTTTTTTGTTTAAATCTGTATTTAATTTAGCGAATTTTTCATTCAGCATTTGATCAGATTCCGCATGAATAGTGCCCAAGTCAACACTGTTTTCTAATGTTCCAAAGCGTACGTTAAATTCATGATTATCAAAAGAATCTACAAATACAAATTGTTCTGTGGATCGATCATAAAATGATGCAAAATTATCATTAATGGACATGCAAAAATTAAACATTGCATTCTCCTTGTTAGGGAAATACGTCATTGTTGTAAGTATAACTTTTTGAATTGGAGAAATGTAGATTATTTTATTAGGAATAATGCGATTCGATGAAAATATTTTTTATTTCATAAACAAACTCTGGCTTATTGGCATATTTCAATGCTTTATCCCATAACGGATTTGTGCGATCATACAGATCGCTTGCCAAAGCTTTTATTTCTAGTGGTGCATCTTCTCGAAAAAAATTCTTGTTATCTCGATTTTTGTCATAGCTGATACCTGTTATCTTGAAACTTCGTGATGCTAAATTCTTTAACTTCTGCTGTTCAATATCTTCGTGTGCAGTTTTCCATGTTATAGCACGTACCATTGAGGAATATCCGCGTTCGTCAAATTTCCCATTAATC
>JBDKHS010000308.1:0-2636 GCA_039797505.1 Pseudomonadota bacterium
GACTTCATGATAGGTCAAGAAACCTTGCTCTTTGCCTTTGGCAATCAATAGCTTGAGTTGAGATTTCTGATGCTCTTGGTTCATTATCATTATGAATGTACCTGTGCTAAAAGGGTTGCGTATTTACAACAAACTTTGAAAGTATAGTTTAAGAAAACCACAAGTATAGTTTTCAGATCATTCTTTTTCTCTGTTGCATAGATGAGAAAGGCATAAGCGGTTCGATTTTTCCTGTGAACGATTTTATTGTGCCCCTAATCTTTCTAACTCCCCCTTTGAAAAAGGGGGCAGGGGGGATTTAAAAATCTCAAAATTTTCCACGATCTTAAATCCCCCTCAATCCCCCTTTTTCAAAGGGGGAAGCTAAGCGCAGTTCGTTTAAACCTTCTGCTGCAACAAAGATTTCAATTCCTCTTTCTCTGACATCGTGAGATCACGTTGATGTAACAGCACTTCGATGCGGGCTTCGATTGCCTGCTGAGATAATCGCTTAAGTGCGTCTTGGAACTCTGCAATGAGGTGACTGTCCTCACTATTCAAGGGCAACGCCGCTTTTAAGGCGTAATGTTTTAGCAAGCCAGCATACGGACTGCCGCGCCAATGCTCATAAATTGCCCCTAAAGTATTTAATTCGGGGTGATTTTTTAAAAGCCGCACCAATTCCAGCAGTAAGGGCAACTCTGCTGAATTGATGTTTTGCAAAATATCTATAGCTGAGATGTAATTAACTAAATCAGGTTTACGCAATAAACACTGAATCACACTTCCCACTAATGAAGGATTTACATGATTAATCGGGGTGATCAAAATGGGATTAATAGTCACTTCCTGGCTTTTTATAAGTGTAGTCAATTTTTTCAAATCCACATGACTTAAACGACTTAATTCCCGTAACATCAAATCCCGATATGCGCCCGAGGGCAACTTGCTTAATAGGGGCTTTGCCAATTCGATCAAGCGGGCTTTGCCTTCAATATTTTTCAAATCCACTTGTGGCATCAGTTGACTGAAGAAAAATTCAGGCAAGGAAGGAGCTTGAGCAAGGCGTTGTAAAAATCCTGTTTTACCCTCGCGACGCACTAAACTGTCAGGATCATCTTCACGCGGTAAAAACATGAATTTGACTTGTCGCCCCGCTTCCATAAATGGCAATGCCAGCTCTAAAGCCCGCCACGCAGCTTTTTGTCCTGCGTTGTCACCGTCAAAACAGAACACGATTTCACTCAGCGAACGAAATAAACGGCTCAAATGATCGGCGGTGGTGGCAGTGCCTAAAGTGGCGACCACGTTGGGAATTTCGTGCTGGGCGAGTGCAATCACGTCCATATAGCCTTCAACCACAATCACTTGTTCCGTATTGAGCTTGCGCACCCAATACCAGCCGTAAAGCTCTTTGCCTTTTTGAAACAAGGGGGTTTCAGGGGAATTTAAATATTTAGGTTCGCTGTTATCCAACACGCGTCCGCCGAAACCAATCACGCGCCCGCGCTGATCATGAATCGGAAACATCACACGGTTGCGAAAACGGTCGTAAACCTGCCCGCGTTCATTGCTGACCAATAAACCGAGAATGGATAATTCATTTTGTTGCTGAGGATTAGTAACTAAGGCTTTATGCAAGTTATCCCAGCCTGAGGGGGCATAACCGATGCCGAAAGTCTGGGCGATTTTGCCCGTTAAGCCGCGTTGTTTGAGATAGGTAACTGCCTCGCTGGCAAGCGGTTGGCGTAATTGCTGTTGGTAATAATGCGCCGCGTCTGCCATGAGGGTATAAAGTGATTGTCGTTGAGAAAAATCGGTGTGCGTTTGGGGGGCAGTGCCTTCTTCATATTCGACACTCACCCCAACCCGTGAAGCTAACTCTTCGACAGCTTCCACAAAATCTAAATGCGCATAACTCATCAAAAAGCTCAATGCGTTACCGCTTGCGCCACACCCAAAGCAATGATAAAACTGCTTTTCAGCACTGACGCTGAACGAGGGTGTCTTTTCCTGATGAAAAGGACAACAGGCCACATAATTGCGTCCCGCTTTGCGCAATTTTAAGTAGCTATCAATGAGTTCTACAATGTCCGCACGCGACAGCAAACTCTCGATAAAATTACGTGCAACACGTCCCGCCATTGTGGTGGGTATCGGCTAATTCAGACTTTGCTTGACTCGCGCACTGACTACAGTCATGTCTGCACGCCCTTGCACACGGGGCTTGAGTACAGCCATTACTTTGCCTAAATCTTTCACTGAAGTTGCCCCTGTTTCTGTCAACACCGAAGTGATGATTTCCGCAAGTTCTTCGTCAGTAAAAGGGGTAGGCAGATATTCTTGAATAACACCCACTTCATAGGATTCTTGATCTGCCAAATCTAGGCGATTTGCTTGCGTATATTGGGCAATAGAATCGCGACGTTGCTTGATCATCTTATCTAAAATGAGCAATACACGGGCATCATCAACCATAATACGTTCGTCAACTTCGATTTGTTTAATCGCCGCAGTGATCAGACGAATAACCCCCAAACGGCGTTTATCTTGTGACCGCATTGCGGCTTTCATATCGTCTAAAATACGGAGCTTAAGAGCATCAGACATCAAAATCCATCCTACCCGCCAGCAAAGGCGGGAATCAGCGCAATAAA
>JBDKHS010000309.1:0-3013 GCA_039797505.1 Pseudomonadota bacterium
TATTGCAGCATTTTGGGCTGAACACGCCCTTAATCGCGCTGCATGAACATAACGAACAAACTGCCAGCGCGAGCTTATTAACGCGTTTGCTGGCGGGCGAGTCGGGCGCATTGATCAGTGACGCAGGCACACCGTTGATCAGTGACCCCGGGGTTTTATTTATTCAAACCGTACACGCCCATCAAATTCCTGTTGTGCCCATTCCGGGCGCGAGTGCGGTGATTAGCGCGTTATCGGTTGCGGGATTTCCTGCGGATAAGTTTAATTTTGAAGGTTTTTTACCCGCAAAATCTCATGCACGCCGCGAATGTTTGCAACATCTTGCCACGGTGACGCGCACGCTGGTATTTTATGAAGCACCGCATCGCATTGTGGAAACCTTGGAAGACATGGCGGAAATTTTTGGGGCAACTCGTCAAGCGACTTTGGTGAAAGAATTAACCAAGGTTTATGAAACAGTATTGCACGCAGCTTTGCCCGAAATTATTAGTTGGCTCACCGCAAAAACTGAACGTCAAAAGGGTGAGTTTGTGATTGTGGTTGCCGCCGCCCCGCCGCCTGATCTTCAAGAAATCTCGCCCGAAGCGCAGCGGATTTTAAAACTGTTACGAGAAGCCATGCCGTTGAAACAAGCCGCAAAATTGACCAGTGAAATTACTGGACTGAGTAAAAATAGTTTATATAGCTTGGCCTTGGCGCAAGAAAAGGATGTTTAAATAAGCTGAGTTCGGGCTAAAAACCGTTTTTAGGCAGCCATCCATGAGATGCTTATGTCTGAATCAGGATTGACAGGATTATCCGAATTAAGCAGGATGAAGCCCTGACATTGAGAAGCAATCCTGAAAATCTTCTAATGCTGTGAATTCTGATTCTGACAATATTTCAAGCAATCGCAATATACTGTGCTTGCGCCCGCCGACTCAAATCAGTCACCACCTTACTAACTTCCATTTCAGCAACATGCACCCCATGCACACGCACTGGCAAGCCCGTGCCTGCGGTCATGTACAACATATCCCCTTGACCGAGCAACATTTCCGCGCCCATTTGTCCGAGAATGGTGCGTGACTCGCTTTTCGTATTCACTTGGAAGGCGATGCGCGTCGGAATACTGGCTTTCAGTGAACCTGTAATCACATTCACCGACAAGTATTGCGTGGTTAAAATCAGATGAATCCCCGCCGCCCGCGCTTTTTGTACTAAACGCGTGATGAAATCTTCAGCTTGGCTGTGAATATGACTCATCATAATTTCTGCAATTTCTTGCATCACAATCACAATGTACGGTAATTCGCCCGTCTCGCCCGCCAACAAGGGATTATTTGCATCCACTTTGCTCAACAACTGGTTATAACTTTCAATATTGCGCGCGCCCCGGTTCGCCATCAAACGATAACGTCGCTCCATTTCCTGCTCACACCATTGCAGCGCGGGCGGAATTTGTTGGGCATCGTGCATCACAGGCAATAACAAATGCGGCAAGTTTTCATACAAACTCAAATCACGATTCGCATTGTCGATTAACAATAAACGCAATTGCTGCGGCGTGGATTTATACAACAAACTCAATAATAAGCTGTGCACTGCATTGGCTTTTTCTTCGCCATGACTGGCTGCCAGTAATAAATGTGGAATACGGGTTAAATCCACCACCACTGCTTGCCCACTGATCTCTTTCCCCAATGCCAAAGGCAGGCGTGAAGGATGTTGCTGATATTCGTTGGTGCTGATTAAATCGTGCAGATTAATTTCTTGGCGCACGCTGTGGGCGATTTCAATGTGCAGTAAATTGGGAATATTTTCGACCACACGCACTTTTTCAAGTCGCAAAATTGCCGCCAATTGCGTGCCCAATTCTTCCAATTGTCCCACACTTAAAGATTTTGCAAACTGCACTTCAAAACTGCTGAGCACAGGGCCTGAACGCATGGTTTTCAGAATTGCGTTAATTTCCAAAGAATTCAGTGCAGATAATAAATCCTGAGAAAGTTTTTCTAAATTAGGCAATTCCACGGTTTGTGGCAGATTGGATAATAAATCTAAACTCGGCAAAATGGCGGCGTTGGAGGCAGGCGGCGGCGTGACCACTTCGGTCAGTGTCGGTACTAATTCTGCTTTTTTTGCAGGATTTGCCATAGAAGCCGTTGCATCATCCGCATTGTCTAAAGCGACATGACTGAATTGTGTTTCCGCAGGACGTTGACGAGATGCGCCTTCTTTGCGTTGAAAGTATTCGTCATCTTCTTCATATTCTTGAGGATTTTTGCGCGTTTCCCAACGTTCCTTGGCTTTGCCAAAGACAAAACGCGCCACCGAACTGATCGCATTGGCGATGTTTTTCAATACGACACCCACCCACGGAAAGAAGCGTTCACCTAAAAATCTTTCTAATACAGGCATCAGGCGCAGGGTGTGAAATCCCAAGAAATCCATGAGTTTCATCCATGACAAGCCTGTTAGCAAAGTCACGCCTGTGAGAAATACCGCCAACAGCAATAAAGTCGCGCCGAGATGACTGAAAACGCTTTGTAAACTTTGTCCAACTAATCTGCCTAAAATGCCGCCTGCGAACACCGTTTCTGAGGAAAAGTGCACAATTGCCAAACCGCAGCCCGCGCTCAAGGTCAAAATAAAGCCAATGCTGGGAATGATGGTGGATTTAGGATCGGCGATAATGTCGTAATGTCGCCCGTGGTAAACCAGAAAGCCGACATAGCCGACAATCATTGGGAATAGATAGGCGAAATAGCCGAAAAGATATAAAAACACGTCCGCAAACAATGCGCCTGCGACACCACCCTTATTTTTGACTTCTGCCACTTGTGTACCACTGTGCGACCATCCGGGGTCGAGTGGGTTATATGTGAATAAACAGACCAATAGATACAGGGGGACAAAGCAAAAGAAAATTAATAAAATCTCACGTAACCCATGTTTTATCGGGCGGTCGTCAGCGGGCGTATTAAATCTGCGATTGCGGCGAGCTTGGGACACGCTAATTCCTCTATTAATA
>JBDKHS010000310.1:0-3652 GCA_039797505.1 Pseudomonadota bacterium
TGACGTGTCGGATAACGTGCCACCACTTGGTCAGAAAACTCAAATTCGCTGCCGTATTCCTCGCCCACATCCTCAAAACCAATTGAAAACGTCAGCAAGTTTTCAGGATTTTTCTGCGCCAACAACGCCACCAATAAACTCGAATCCAAGCCCCCCGACAACAACACGCCCACAGGCACATCCGCAGCGAGTTCGTGACTGTCCACCGCCGCCTTTAACGCGGTGTAAGTTTGGTCAATCCATTCCGATTCATTGCGGGCTTGATTAGGACGCTCGGCGCGCAATTGCCAATAACGTTGAATTTCAAACTTGGCTTGTGGGGTAATGCGGATAAACGTGGCAGGTTCGACTTTACGCACGCCCTGCAACAAAGTACGCGGCGCAGGAATCACCGCATGTAAACTTAAATGATGATGCAGCGCAACGCGGTCAATTTGCGTGTTTACTTCACCTGCCGCCAACAAGGCTGGCAAGCTGGAGGCAAAACGAAGACCGTGGGCAGTTTGGCTGTAATACAGCGGCTTGATTCCCAAACGGTCACGCACTAAGAATAATTGCTGCTGCTTTTCATCCCACAGCGCAAACGCAAACATCCCATCAAGGCGACTAATGCCCGCGCTGCCCCATTGGGCATAAACTTTGAGAATCACTTCGGTGTCGCCATCGGAATGAAACTGATGTCCCAAGGCGATTAATTCTTGACGTAAGGCGCGGTAATTGTAAATCGTGCCATTAAAAACGAGGGCTAAACCCTGTGCGGGGTCAAGCATGGGCTGGTGAGCGCGGTTAGAAAGGTCAATAATCGCAAGGCGACGATGCCCTAGGGCGACTGCACCTTGAAAATACTGTCCTTCGTCATCAGGACCGCGCCGCGACAAGGCGGCTTGCATGGCAGACAGGCGGGCGGCTTCTGGTTTTGCCCCATCGAAACGAATTTCACCACAAATTCCACACATGCAAAACTCCTTGCTCTCGCTCCATGCTCCCGCGTGGAATGCGTATTGCGTCGCTTTAGCGGCGCGTCCATAAAAAATACTCATGCTTGTCACTAAAATAACTAAGCTGTAGTTCGTGAAGTTAAGCTGCAAACCAAAAAGTTTATTCTTTAGGAATTATGTAGTTGAATCCATAACTTCTACAGATTCTACCGAGGTGGAATACGGCTTACGCTTCCACCCTACGCTTGATAAAGCTTGTTGAATTAACTCGCTTATTAATTTTCAACTGCGAAATTCCTGTTTTGGTTCAAACAAGATTATTGTTGTTTTCTGCCTAAACCAATTTTGCTAAACAAGCCACCAAACAAACCTTTTGAAGCACTTACTTTCTTAGCATCTTGTTCAGATTCTATTTTTTGAACCTGATCCGCCAACCATTTTTGAAATTCTTCTAAATCCTGTTCGGGTTCTTTTTTTGGGGCTGCGGGAGATTCAGCTGTTTTAGGGGCAACGGTGCTCGCTGTGGGCACGGAAGGCTTGCTGACACGGGCGGTTAATTTCCCATAGTGCATAGGTTTTAGCTTTAATGCCAATTTGCTGGGTTGACGGTTCAGATATTTTGCCAGCTCATCCACAAAGGCACTGGTGACTTCTTCAGGCTTGATAAGATAAACTTTCTGACCCAATTCTGTGAAATTGGTAATACTCAAATCAATTACTGAGTTTTCCAAATCGTTGGTAAAACGAAATTCCATAGGGATGACAGGCTCAACCAAAAACAAGGTTTTTAACACATTGCCTTGCTGATCCAGTGTTTCTTTCAGTTTGAACTCAAGGTTGAATTCTTCAAGGTAATCACGTTGTAACTGCGTTTCTAGGGCTTGTACTTTTTCAAAGCGAATACTCTTTTGTCCGATTGCTTTGAAACATAAGGAAAAATCAGCATCTTTAGTAAGTTCAGCGGGCTTATTTTTGTAATTACGCTGATTTAAAAGCTGTAAGTCCCGAAAAACCGTTAAAATATAGTTTTGTTGTGCCAATTCGACCACATGAGAACAGCCCTTAATACGGTATTCTACAGGTGTTGTCGTTTTCAGATAATTGAGGTGTTGCACCAACTCGTTGAGACCTGCATACAGCTTTTCTAGTGCGGGTTTCACCTCTTGTTGAAAGCGCGCCTGCAATTTTTCTAGGCGGGCACTTTCCTCAATTTCTGCGGCTTTTTGCTGTTCACTGGCTTGTCGTAATGCGTCAAGATAACTCATGATAGGAATCCGTACTCAGGTGATTTGATTTATCCTCTATTATTGTCTGAAAATAATAGCAAATGCCCTTGTTTTCAACAAGCATTACTCTCATCTCTCTAATATGATTATAATCGGTAAAATTCACTTTTCATGCTTACTCTAGCATAATCATAAGTGATCTTTTATAATAAAAATCACATGGGGTTGTAGCTCAGTTGGTAGAGCGTCGCGTTCGCAATGCGAAGGTCGGGAGTTCGATTCTCCTCAACTCCACCATCACCTCTTGCCCTGGTAGCTCAGTGGATAGAGCATCCTCCTCCTAAGAGGGTGGTCAGAGGTTCGATTCCTCTTCAGGGCGTTCCTCATTATTCTTTACGCGCCGCAAGTCTTATGCCCTTTGATCCCGTCATCATTCGCCCTTTGGGGCAAGCCGAATACAATCTTGTGTATCAAGCGATGCACCATTTTACTGATCAACGCACCCCCGAAACCGTGGATGAAATTTGGATAGTCGAACATCCCGCCGTGTATACCCTGGGTTTAGCGGGCAAGCCCGAGCATTTACTCAACACGGGCGATATTCCCATTCATCGCATTGATCGCGGTGGACAAGTCACTTATCACGGGATTGGGCAGTTGGTGGTTTATATCCTGATGGATATTAAACGCCGTGGTTGGGGGGTGCGCCAATTGGTGACTGATTTAGAACAAGCGATTATTGATTATTTAGCCGCCCTCAAAATTCATGCCGTGCGCCGTGAACACGCGCCGGGGGTTTATGCCGATGAGAAAAAAATCGCCGCCTTAGGTTTGAGAATTCGGCGGGGTTGTAGTTATCACGGTCTTAGCTTAAATGTGGATATGGATTTAAGCCCATTTTCAGGCATTAATCCCTGCGGCTATAAAGATTTACAAGTGAATCAGTTGCATGACTTCGGGATAACTTTAAGTGTAGACCAAGTTGGTCAAGAATTTTTACCCTATTTATTACAACAATTACGTTATCAAGCGATTTCCACCGCAACCTCTTAAAACGAAGGGAAAGCCTTATGTTAGCTGTGCTTTTTGCCACCTCCGAAGCCTATCCCTTGGTAAAAACAGGCGGTTTAGGGGATATTAGTTACGCGCTGCCCCGCGCCTTGTGTCAAGCAGGCGTAGACGTGCGTTTATTATTGCCGGGTTATCCTGCCGTATTAAAAAAACTATCTTTAAAAATTATTCACGATAACATTAAGTTGCTGCCACATTTGCCCACGATGCGCTTGTTAGAAGGACAGATGTTAGGTGACGTAAATTTGCCAATCTACGTGTTGGATTGTCCACAGTTATTCATGCGCGATGGTGGAATTTATCAAGACCTGCACGGGCATGATTGGCACGACAACGCCCAACGATTTGCGGCTTTATCTAAATTAGCCGCTTTATTTGCAAGCCATTGCTTTGATTTCAAACCGCAGATAATTCATT
>JBDKHS010000311.1:0-3217 GCA_039797505.1 Pseudomonadota bacterium
GGGGAGATTTAAAAATCTCAACCCTTGCGAAAATCTTAAATCCACCTTTTTAAAAGGGAGAAGCTAAATCTACTATCCAAAAGCGAGTTTAAGAAAGCCGTGCAGCATTAACGATTGCAAAAAAACAATTTTGCGCTATTCTGCCTGTTTTCACACACACGCACCTCAAATGAATTTACAAAATTCCCCTTATATTGTTGTACTTGGCATGGGCAAGACGGGACTTGCCTGCACCCGTTTTTTACGGCAACAAGGCAAACAAGTTTATGTGATGGATAACCGCGAAAATCCACCCAATCTTGCTGAATTACAACAACAATTTCCAGACTTACCGCATAATGTTGGCTATTTTGATGCCGAAATTTTAGCTGCCGCGAGCACAATAGTAATAAGCCCCGGTTTATCCTTACGCGAACCAGCTTTAGAACAAGCACAGGCTAAAAATATCCCCATCATCAGTGAAATCGAATTATTTGCCCGCGCCGCCAATGCCCCCATCGTCGCCATCACAGGTTCAAATGGAAAAAGCACCGTCACCACATTAGTCGGTGAAATGGCACAGCAAGCGGGTTGGCAAGTACAAGTTGGCGGAAATTTGGGCACGCCCGCACTAGAATTACTCTGTGAACCCGCCCCCGATTTATACGTTCTAGAATTATCCAGTTTTCAATTGGAAACCACATTTTCATTGCAGGCAGCGGCTGCGGTCGTGTTGAATATCAGCGAAGACCATTTAGACCGCCACGACGGGCTAGCCGATTACATCGCGATTAAACAACGGGTTTATCAACATGTAAAAACAGCGGTGATCAATGCCGATGAAGCCTGCGTCATGCACAGCAATGCGCCCCAGAGTTTAAGTTTCAGCTTGAAAGCAGGCGGTGGCGACTTTCACGTCATTTCTGAACATGGCGAACAATATTTAGCACGAAAAGAACAGAGATTAATCCCCGTCAAAACCTTGAAATTGCAAGGTGCAATCATGCGTGCCAATGTGTTGGCGGCATTAGCCTTGGGCGAGGCGGTCGGCATCCCCATGCCTGCCATGCTGAAAGCGGCACAACAATTTCGCGGCTTGCCACATCGTTGCGTGTGGGTGGGCAATAAAGCGGGCGCAGATTGGTTTAACGACTCCAAAGGCACGAATATCGGCGCGAGCATTGCCGCAATTCAAGGTTTGGAACGTCCAAAACAAATTATTTTAATTGCAGGCGGCGAAGGCAAAGGCGCAGACTTCACCCAACTTGCCCCGATTGCCCAAGAACATTTACGCGCTTGTGTGTTGATTGGACGAGATGCACCGATTATTGCCGACGCACTTGCAGGAATTATCCCCTTATTTCACACGGAAAGTTTAGAAGCGGCGGTACAACACTGTGCACAATTAGCACAGGCAGGCGATGCCGTATTATTGTCGCCCGCCTGCGCAAGCTTCGACATGTTCACAGGCTATGACCAGCGCGGCAAAGTGTTCACGGCAGCGGTGGAAGCGTTACCAGAATAAACACTTGAGACATCAGCTAAGGGTGGTCTGAATCAGGATTTTCAGAATTAAAAAGCGGAATATTTCCTTTATATGAGGGTTTAATCCTGCTTAATGCGGATAATCCTGTCAATCCTGATTCAGACAACATTGGCTAAAATCCTTAGCTGTTTAGCACGACCAGTTTTTTAACCCAGTGCAAGAGGAATTTTATGCGCTTACGAATTTTACTAGGGATATGCTGTGCTTTTTACAGTGCTTGGAGCATGGCAGTGGATGTGCCACAAGTTGTGGTCACGCTAAAGCCAATTCATGCACTAGTCAGCGGGGTGATGCAAGGCGTAGGTGAGCCGAGTTTGTTACTGGCGGGTGGCGAGTCGCCCCACACTTACAGTTTGAAACCCTCACAAATGAAGCAATTGCAGCAAGCGCAATTAATCGTGTGGGTGGGTTCGGCAATTGAGAGTTTTTTAGTCAAACCGCTGCAAACTGTGCCGAAAGAAGTGCGCCAACTGAGTTTATTAGAAATACAAGGTTTACATTTACATAAGGCGCGGCATGGTGGAGTTTGGGAACATGAACATCATGCAGAGGCGGCAACGGATAAAGAGCATTTAGATCAGCATATTTGGTTAGACCCGCGCAATGCCCAGTTTATAGTGCAAGCCGTTTCAGAACAATTACAACAATTAGACCCCGCCCACAGCAATCGTTATGCGGAAAATGCCAGCCGTTTAACAGCCCGTTTAGAGGCCTTAGATAAAAGTTTGATGCAACAATTAACACCGTTCAGAACGGTTGCATTGATGGTTTTTCACGATGCTTATCAATATTTTGAAGCACGTTATGGCTTAAATGTGGTGGGCGCAATCAGCATTTCTCCCGAAAACCGTCCGAGTGCGAAACGCCTGCATCAATTACGCGAACGCATCCAAACCGCACAAGTGCGTTGTGTATTCAGTGAACCCCAATTTGAACCCAGTTTGATCACGCCCTTAATCGAAAATACGCAAGTGAAGCGCGGCGTGTTAGACCCCAATGGCATGGATTTAGCCGTGGGTAGTGAAGCTTATTTCAGTTTATTGATGAATCTTGCGAAAGCTGTGCGAACCTGTGTGGAGAACTGATTATTTTTAAGTGCGGTTTGTGCTGATAAAGCTCAAGGAATGTTTCCCTAACACGGATAGAAAACACCCCTTGAGCGACAAACGGTATAGCTAGTGATGCGCTATCTTAGTATTCAACTAAGATGTCTTCATCACGCACGATCATTTGGCAAGCCAAACGCCATGAGGGAGGAACATCGCCAACTTCAGCTTGTTCCAATTCTTCTTTGGTCAATTTGCCGATGTTTTTGAGCACGACTTTTTCTTTTTCAGTCAAATGTCCGCCCATGCGACCTTTCTTATCTAAGCTGGTCACTTTGATCACGCAAGTACCGCATTCACCATCTGCACAGTTAAATTCCAAAGGAATCTTGTTTTCTTGTGCGATTTTCAGAATGGTTTCAGTGTGGCTACCTGCAACAGCATAAACCGTTTTATCTTTGTAGCTAGGATTACTAAACGTAATATCGGCCATGTTGATGCTCCAAAATTATGCAGGTTTAACGGTGACATCACCCAAAACTTGGGCTTGGCAAGCGAGACGGTGATGTTTACCCGCCATGTTATCCCGCAATACTTTGTCTTCTAAAACTGAAGGAGTTGACAAGTTATTCCAGCCATCGGTGAC
>JBDKHS010000312.1:0-8410 GCA_039797505.1 Pseudomonadota bacterium
GTAGAGTTTTAAATACACCGTCGTACCGGGTGGAGCATATTTAAACGCATTCGAGAGTAGATTATCAATAATACTTTTGAGTTTTTCTGCATCTCCTTCAAAACTAAGCTCTTCTAAATCTATATCAACAAGCAAGGATTTCGACTTAATCTGCAAACTGTGGTCGTTAATCACTTGCAAAATGAGGGATTTTAAATGCTGTTCTTCGATGGTCAAATTCAGATTTTGAAAATGTGCCGCGCTGAAATTCAGTAAATTCTCAATCAGCTTTTGCAGGTGCAAACTATTTTTCTTGAGAATTTGCACGATTTCGCGCTGTTCGGGATGCAGTTTTCCCACAATTTCATCCAGCAATAATTCACTGCCTTCACGAATTGCGGTTAAAGGGGTTTTTAATTCGTGGGAAACGTGGCGCAGAAATTTGTTTTTTTCCTGCTCTAATTCCAAAAGCCGCAAGCGCAGCCAATTCAGCCGCTGCCCCAGTTGTACTAAATCTTCAGGCCCTGAAATTTGCACGCTGGCAGTAAATTGTCCTTCGCCAAGGGTGCGAATCGCTTGGTCAATTTGCTTAATCGGGCGAGTAATTAACACAGTAAAAATCGCAGTGATTAATAAGGCAACAGGTACGAGCGCGACCGCCTGCCACACTAAAACATTTTCTGCGGAAGCGGCGGTATTTTCGACCTGTTCCAATTTGACTTTAATGATGTTTTGGCTGGCAGTGTGAATATTCTCAGCAACCCGCTCCAAATTCTTAAAACCGCTAATCGCTTGTTGTAGGGTTTTTGCGGAATTATTGGGCGCAGACAGGGTTTTGAAAATCGCGGTTTCGCGCTCACTGAATTCATTCAATAAGCGTTTGTAGGACTCGTCATCATCAAGTTTTTGTAGATTTTTGAGAATATCTTGCCCATCGCGATGATTTTCCGCATACAGTTTTAATAAACTTTTGTCGTTTAATACTTGGAATTGGCGGGCGTTGCGTTCCATGTCGGTGATTAAATCCACCAAGTGATTGCTGCTTTGGGTGACGCGCATCGCTTGCAGCACGGTTTCCTGACTTTGCACCACCAGTTTTTCCACATAAAACGCGGTATACACCAAGGCGCACACCAGCGGCAGGGCAACCAGCGAAAAGCCCAGTAAAATTAAGTTCCGAATCGAGCGCGGGTGCAAAATCACAGTGACTTAAACAAGATTAATCATCATGCTGTTGCTTGTCGCCTTCGAGCAGCGCGAGGCGTTGCGCCAGACGGCGAGTTTTACGTTCCAATTGCGATTGGTGTAAATCAATGCTGAGCACTTTTAACAAAATCATCGCCATGCCCAAACTGAACAGTAAAGTCGGGGGATAATTCACCCCCAGCTTTAACGCTAAGTAGTCAATAATCTTGGGGAAAACCCCCAAAATCATCACGAACACGGCAACGAATAACCACCAAATCGCATGACGAGAATGCAGGCGGTCGCGGCGAATTAACAGCAGAATAATCAGGGCAAGGCTGATGCCTAAAATGGCTGAGGTGATTTGATAGGACATTTATGTTTACGGAAGTAATGAGTGCCATGTGCAAGGCATAAAATAGCGGTGTACAACATGTAAGTGCTGACCGCCCACCATGAACTGAAAATACGCGATTTCCCCAATAAGCGCGGACGCATTGAAATCGGAACTTCTTGAATGCGTAACTGGGCGCGTTGCAATAACATTAATACGCCCATGTCTTGATAATCCAATAAAGTTGCCGCAGGCGAGGCGAGCAGACGAATGGCGGGGGTGGTATAGGCGCGTAAGCCTGACGTTAAATCTTCTAAACTTAAGCCTGATAATTTGCGAAATAAAGACCATGCAACATGACGCGCGAAACTGCCACGTTGGGTAAATGCGCCGATGGTTACGTCGGCTTTGCGGGTCATAATGGGTGCGAGCAAGGCGGGTAAAGAATCGGCTTCGTGTTGCCCGTCAGCGTCCATCGTGATGGCAATCTCGAAACCTTCGCGCAAAGCATAGCGTAAGCCTGTCTGAATCGCGCCCCACGCCCCGAGCGAGATGCTCAGCGTCAGCACGCGCGCCCCTGCTTGTTCGGCAACCGCGACAGTGTTATCGGTGCTGGCATCATTGATGACGACAATCGGATAGGGAAAGCGGGCTTTTAAATCTCCCAGCACCTGCGCAATGCTATCCTCTTCATTTTTGGCAGGGATAAGTATGACAATCGAATCATTCATAACAAAAAATCATTAAAGATAAAATTGCCCGCTATCTTAACATGTTGCTAAAGCCTTGCGATCAATTTAGGGGATTTGGGACTTTCCTACGCGTCACCGCCATTAAGTTAAGCCTTACATGAAGAATCATGCGGTTTAAATCGTGCGTGAGACCTTCTAGGTTTTTTAAAACCTAGCAGGTCTTGAATCGAACGTAATGAGGACTGGCAGTGCTCGTAGCACTGCCAGTCCTTAAACTTTCCACATGCCACAAATTTTCACGTTTCGCGGTGGAATACGCTACGCTATTCCACCCTAATACAAAATTTTCAGCTTTTCCCTATCCCAAAGTTAAATACAGGGTCTTTAAATATGCAGTTAAAACAGCCTTAACTTTCTAATCTGATTTGTCTACTTTATAATGGGGACTTCATTCTAATAACTGGATTTAAACATGGCAGTTCTCCGTTGCACAAATTGTGGATATTTGCGAGAAGTTGGCAATCAATATATTGATAAAACAGTTGCTTGCCCACTCTGCAAAAAAGCGGCTGTCGTGCATGAAACTGTGGTGCTGATTCAAAAATTAAATGAAAGAATCAAACATCTCAAACAAATCGCTGTTGAAGCCAATGAGAAAGCCGCTGTGGCACAACCTGAAAGTTTAGTCGGCTTGTTTAATACGTTTAATCAAAGCACTGCTCCAGAGCCTGCTGCTAAACAAGCCGTCAAAACCGCTGCGAAAACGCCCGTAAAAAAACTAGACAAAGGTTATGCCTTTGCCAATGAAAAAGATTTTCCGTTTGAAAATAATCTGAGTAGCTTACAAAACTGGTTTAACAGTCGTCACATTGGGTTGACGTTGGAAGATGCGAAGATGGATATTTCAGGCTATTTTGACGAAGTTGCCATCGAATTGGGCGATAATTACGCGCTGTTCAAAAAACTGCTCGTCCTTATCAAACGTCAGCAACTGAAAGAAAAAGCCACAGTTCGCGTGCCTTTTAAAGATTACTCTGAAAATGATCTTCAAAAAATAAAAGATTTTGTTGAATTTTTATACAAGTGTGCGTTTATAACCCGTTATAATCTCGACCAAAAAACCAAAGATGCGCTGTATTTATCCTTGCAGCCCGCCCGTAACGTTGTAAATTTCTTTAATGGCGACTGGCTGGAATGGTATGTGTTTATGAAAGTGACTTCGTTGTTATGGGAACGTAAGTTAAACTTTGGTTATTGTCGCAGTGGGAAAATTAGCTTTGAAAACAATGACCACAACGAAATCGACTTGTTCTTTTTAATCGAAAACAAAATTCCGTTGTGGATTGAATGTAAATCTGGCGAATTTCGGGATTCTTTGCATAAATATCAACAATTACGCAAGCGTTTGAATTTGAGCAAAGCCCAAGCCATGTTATTTGTGCTGGGTGTCAGTGCGGAAGAAGCGGCGGCTTTGACTCAATCTTTCGAGATTACCATTGTGAATGAATCGACATTTTTAACGCATTTACCGCAGTTTCTTGCCGAATAAATGCAGTTTCAACACTCACTCTGGCGTTGAAGAAGGTGTAGGCTCTTCTTCATGCACAATGATAATTTCAAGGTGCATGCCCGAAACCTTCACGATTTTCACCCGAGTCCCTTCGGGACAATCTTCCCCTTCCACGCGCCAAAAACTGCCATCAATTTGAACTTTACCCCGACCATCAATAATCGGCTCAACCACGGTAAACACGCGCCCTAAATACTGTACGGTACGCTCGTTTAACAAAGGCTGCTCACTTTGAATCGGATTTTTTGCAAAATAGGCTCGTCCCAAAATCACTGCAATCAGCGCGATGATTGAATAAATGAACAACTGAGATTCAAAACTGAGATAGGGCATGAACATCACTAAAAAACCCAAAGCAATGGCAGCAATCCCAATCCAGATAAAAAAAGCACCAGGCAATAAAATTTCTAAAATGAGCAACATGCTGCCAAATGCCCACCAGTGCCAATAAGTTGGATGAAGAAATTGCACTGAGATACTCCTCTAATTCGGGGTCTTAATGTTGGGCGCGTTGGGAATCGCAATTTCACTTTCAGCCGCTTGTTTTTTACTAAAAATCTCTTTGGCAATTTCAGAAATCCCCCCCAAAGACCCAATCATGCTGGAAGCTTCCAAAGGCATTAAAATCAATTTTTGATTGTCTGCACTGGCAATTTTTCCCAAAGCATCAATGTATTTTTGCGCTACGAAGTAATTGATTGCCTGAATATTACCGTTGGTAATCGCACGAGACACCATCATCGTGGCTTTGGCTTCGGCTTCTGCCAAACGTTCACGAGCCTCTGCGTCCTTAAATGCAGACTCACGTCGCCCTTCTGCTTCTAAAATCATCGCTTGCTTCAAACCTTCTGCATCCAAAATGGCTGCCTTACTTGAACCTTCCGCTTGTAAAATTTCTGCCTGCCGTTTGCCCTCTGCTTCCAAAATGCTGGCGCGTTTATCACGTTCCGCCTTCATTTGCCGCGCCATTGAATCTACCAAATCTTTTGGGGGTGAAATATCTTTAATGTCGATACGCAGAATTTTCATGCCCCAAGGACTGGTGGCTTCGTCCACTACCCGCAATAATTGATGATTGATCTCATCGCGTTTCGAGAGCAATTCATCGAGTTGCATCGACCCCATCACCGTCCGAATATTGGTCATGGTCAGGTTTAAAATCGCGCTGGTTAAGTTGCCCACCCGATAAGCAGCCTCGGCAGAATTAATCACTTGGAAAAATACCACGCCATCCACTCGAATCATCGCGTTATCGCGGGTAATCACTTCTTGTGAAGGTACTTCCATGACTTCTTCTTTCATGCTTAATTTTTGACTGACGCGGTCAAAAAACGGCACGATAAAATTTAAACCTGGGCGCAAAGTGCGGGTGTAGCGTCCAAAGCGTTCTACGGTGTATTCCATGCCCTGAGGAACGGACTTCACGCTCATCAGCACAGTGACCATTACCAGTAAAAGAAAAAAACCGACGAAAGTTGCAATGCCTAAAGCTCCAGTCATTATCTATACCTCACTCTTGTTTTAACGCAAAGGACTAGGTTGAGTCTATTATTCAGATGTTAGTAACATTTTAGCGCATTATGCCAACTCATAAACCCTTAAAAAGCTAAATTATCGATTTGATTTAAAGAAACCCCTAAATATTTCATATTTAATGCAGGCTGGTTTTCACTGCTTATTGAGCACACTCCAACCAATTTTATTCAGCGCACCAGAAATTTGCACCGCAACATATTTACAAATGCGCTAATTTACGCGATAAATGCACGCCAAACTTTTGTAATTATTGCCCGCAAAAACGGACAGAGATAATTAAACCTATCTTACTGTTTTTATTTATATTTGGAGTGAATAAAAACCACTATGAGCGATTTGGTCATTGAACTCAAACAAGTCAGTAAGTCCTTTGATAGCGTTGCGATTCTCAAGAACATTGATCTTGAGATTAAAAAAGGTGAATTTCTCACCTTATTAGGCCCCTCAGGCTGCGGTAAAACCACGATTTTGCGGTTATTAGCAGGTTTTGAAACCCCAAGTTCAGGAACAGTGCTGATTAACGGCGAAGATATGCTGAAAATCGAACCTGAAGACCGCCACATCAATACCGTGTTTCAAAGTTACGCGCTGTTTCCGCACATGAGCGTGTTTGATAATGTCGCATTTGGCCCGAAAATTCGCGGCGCGCCCAAGGCAGAAATCGCAACGCAGGTGATGGACGCGTTGCGCATGGTGAAATTGGAACATCTTGCCGATCGCAAACCTGCACAACTCAGCGGTGGGCAACAACAACGGGTTGCGATTGCGCGTGCTGTGGTCAATAAACCGCTGGTGTTATTGCTTGATGAGCCACTGAGTGCCTTAGATTACAAATTGCGCAAAGAAATGCAGATTGAACTCAAACAACTGCAACGCCGCCTTGGGATTACCTTCATTTTCGTGACCCACGACCAAGAAGAAGCCCTGTCGATGTCGGATAGAATTGCCGTGATGAACGCAGGCAAAATTGAACAATTGGGCACGCCTAAAAATATTTATGAGTCCCCCAATAGTTTATTTGTGGCGCGTTTTGTGGGAGAAAGCAATATTTTAGCAGGAGAGGTCATAAAAGTTGATGGTGACTGTGTAGAAATGCGTTTAGAAAATAAAATCATTTCTTTAAAAAATACTAAAAATTTTCAAGTATCTCAGTCAGTTAATTTATTATTGCGTCCCGAAGATTTACATGTTTATGATGAAGATGAAGGTATTCCACCTGAACCCTATTTACATGGAATTATCGAGGAAGTGATTTACAAAGGTACGACTGTCGATTTACTGATTCGACTCGATAGCGGCAAACAAATCGCCGCGACCCAGTTCTTCAACGCAGACGATCCGAAATTAGATTTTCGCATGGGAGAACGCGTTTTTGCGGGTTGGTTAGAAGGTTGGGAAGTGTTATTGCCCAGTGAAGCGGCTGAAAACTCCGCACCCGTCAGCCCCTAGGAGTCCGTCATGCGCCCTCATCCTCTGCTTTCGTTTAAATGGTTTTCGGTGGGCTTAATTTGGTTTTGGCTGGGATTATTCGTTTTAGTCCCCTTATTAATGCTTTTAACCGCCAGCTTTCTACAACGCGGTGAAACTGAATTTGTAAAATTCGCGTTCACTTTGGAAAATTACCAGCGCATTTTCAATCCGATTTATTTGGACGTGTTCTGGAATTCATTTTACCTTGCCGCAGTCACCACGCTATTTTGCCTGCTTCTGGGCTATCCCTTTGCTTTTTTATTGGCGCGGGTTAAAGGTAACTATAGGCATTTATTGCTATTATTTGTGATTATTCCGTTTTGGACCAGCTCGCTGATTCGTACTTATGCGATGGTGATTATTCTCAAAACCAATGGGGTGATGAATAGCTTTTTACAGTGGCTGGGGCTGATTCAAGAACCGATTCAATTGCTGTACACCCCAGCGGCGGTGGTGGTGGGTTTAGTCTATTCTTTGTTACCTTTCATGGTGTTACCGCTGTATGCGACCATTGAAAAACTAGATATGCGTTTGATTGAAGCGGCGAAAGACCTTGGTGCGCGTAATGTTCGGATTTTTTGGAGCATTATCATTCCGCTGACCATGCCCGGTATTATCGCAGGCAGTATGCTGGTGTTTTTACCTGCACTCGGCATGTTCTATATTCCCGATTTATTGGGCGGTGCAAAAGCATTATTAATCGGTAATCTCATTCAAAATCAATTCCTTTCAGCGCGTGACTGGCCCTTTGGTGCAGCAGTTAGCGTTATTTTAGTATTGGTAATGAGTTTGCTATTAGTTTTATATTATTTCAGCATCCTGCGTAACAGCAATAATCGGGATAAGGTGGGCTTATGAACCTGAAACGCCTCGGTAAAATTTCATATATGAGTCTGATTTACGGATTCTTATATTTTCCTATCTTAATTCTGATTATTTACTCGTTTAATGATTCAAAGTATTCCTTCGCTTGGAAAGGTTTTACTTTAAATTGGTATCATCAATTGCTCGATAATCAAGCATTGTTAGAAGTGGCACTAAATTCGCTTATGGTTGCGGTGGTGTCTGCTTCGGTGGCGACTTTAATCGGCACATTGACGGCGGTCGCGCTGTATCGCTATCACTTTTTCGGCAAAAAAGTGTTGTACGGTTTGATTTATATTCTAATTATGTCGCCTGAAATCGTAATGGGGATTTCGCTGCTGATTTTGTTCATTGCACTCAGTATGCCTTTGGGATTCTGGACATTATTATTGTCACATATCACTTTTTGTATCCCTTTTGTGGTGATTACCGTGTTTGGGCGGCTGAGTGGTTTTAACAAAGCGATTATTGAAGCGGCGAAAGATTTGGGCGCGAGCGAGTTCGCCACTTTTCGCTTGGTGGTGTTGCCGATGCTGATGCCTGCGGTGATTGCAGGCTGGTTGTTAAGTTTTACGCTGTCGATGGATGACGTGATTATTAGCTTTTTCGTGACTGGGCCCAACTTCCAATTATTGCCCTTGAAAATTTATTCTATGGTGAAATTGGGGGTAAAACCTGAAATTAACGCACTTTCAACAATTATGTTTATTATTACCTTGATTATGGTGATTATTGCACAAAGTTTGTTGCGTGAAAAAAAGTAAAGTTTTAATGCGCCCC
>JBDKHS010000313.1:0-5270 GCA_039797505.1 Pseudomonadota bacterium
CAGAGTTTTGGCTTCGAGACTTTTGGCGGGCGCGCGTTCTAAGGGAGGGAGTTGATAAGTGGCGGTGAGGGGGGCTGCGATAAGCGGCGATGTCAAACATAAGCACAGGCAACAGCCTAAAATTTTTAATTTCATGGAGGTTCTCGGTAAACGGGGATTTAAATCAGGATTGCTGGGTTTTAAAAAGCGAGCAGCGTTTGAAGGAAGTGGCTTGGGGAAATATTTTACTGCGCCCCCAACCCCCTAAAGGGGGCTAAAAACAAATATTAACGCGGTTTTAAATACCCTTTAAGGGAGGAAAGTTCCAAAGTATTTTTAAACTGCTTAAAGAAGCCCCTAAATCCCCTAAAGGGGACTTAAAAGCGTTTTAATCTTTATCTTTAGCCCCCTTTAGGGGGTTGGGGGCTTTCTTTAATCAGTTACGCAAATGATAGCCAATCCGCAACAACCATAGACATAACGCGCTAACTGCTGCCAAAGACAAGCTCACCACGAAAAAGCTCAACCCTAAACTGCTGTCAGCAACCCCGAAAAAGCCATAACGGAAGCCGTCAATCATATAAAAGAAAGGATTGAAATGTGAAAGTCCTTGCCAAAATGGCGGTAAATTATTCACTGAATAAAATACTCCACTCAGGAAAGATAAGGGCAAAATCACAAAGTTTTGAAAGACAGCAACATGATCCCATTTTTCCGCCCACAAGCCTGCAATCACGCCCAACGCGCCCAACGTCGCACTGCTTAGCACCGTAAATCCTAATAAAATCCAGAAGCTGTGCATAGGTAAAGGAGCAAACCACATTGCAGCGAGCAATACGCCCAAACCGACCACAATCCCCCGAATCACCGAGGCGGCAACAAAGGCAAGGAAAAATTCTAAATCAGACAGCGGCGCAAGCAAGGTAAATACTAAATTACCCGTCATTTTCGATTGGAACAAACTCGATGAACTGTTTGCGAACGCATTTTGAATAATCGACATCATAATTAAGCCGGGAATCAAAAAGCTGGCGTACATCACGCCGGGATACACTTGCACATGTTCACTTAACACTGACGCAAAAACTAATAAATACAATAACACCGTGAGCACAGGCGCAAAAACAGTTTGAGTGGTGACTTTTAAAAATCGCCACACTTCTTTAGCAAATAAGGTATAAAAGCCGCGCCAATTCATGACAACATTTCTCGTTCGCTGGTTAATTGCATAAACACTTCTTCTAAGCCGGGTTCTTCGGTGCGTAAATCCAAAAACGGAATATTCGCCCCCCGTAAACATTCCAAAATCCCACAAATCGGGTCTTGTTCACGGTGTAAACGCAGCACTAATTCGCCTTGTTCAAAACTTTGCACTTTAGATTGTAAAGCCTCGGGCAGCGTCGGCAAGGTAAATTCCAAGGGCAAACTGAGCCGTAATAAACGGTAGGGATAACGCCCTAATAAAGTTTTAGTTTTGTCGAGTGCTATTAATTGCCCATGATTTAAAATCGCAATTTGTTCACACAAGGCTTCCGCTTCTTCAAGATAATGCGTGGTTAAAACAATGGTATGCCCTTCTTTATGCAGGCGTTTGGTAAACTCCCACAACATTTTGCGCAATTCCACATCCACCCCCGCCGTCGGCTCATCGAGCACAATCACAGGCGGACGATGCACTAAAGCTTGTGCAATCAAGGCGCGGCGTTTCATCCCGCCCGATAAACTTTGCATACTGGCATGGGCTTTGTCGGTCAGGCTTAAAATATCTAATAATTCATCCAGCCACGGGTAATTCTCGCGCCCATAACCGAAATAACCCGATTGCAAACGCAAGACTTCAATCACGCTGAAAAACGAGTCATACACTAATTCTTGCGGCACAACCCCTAAGGATTTACGCGCTTGTCGCCATTGACTACGCACGTCATAGCCCATGACTTCCACCGAGCCTGTGCTGGCGTAAGTTAAACCTGCAATCGTATTGATTAAAGTGGATTTTCCCGCACCATTGGGGCCCAATAATCCAAAAAAACTGCCTTGGGGAATTTGAAAATCCACGCCAGCCAGCGCGTGTAATTTCCCATAATTTTTATGAACTTTTGCAATATTAATTGCGTGACTCATACTTGACCCACTTCGGTTAATAAGCGCACGACATGATTGATTTCTGCCAACTTTAACAATTGCGGCGGCAAATTGAGCAAGCTTATATTGGGTTGTTGGCGGCGAATTTCGATTAAAAATGCCAAACCCGCGCTGTCGACGCGGCTCACCGCTTGTAAGTCGAGTTGTTGCGGACGTTGGGGATTGTTCAGAAAAGCGGTTAATAAATGACTGACGGTGGTAAAAGTAAGCTCCCCCGTCAGTTGCCAAAGATCAGAAGGCAAAGGTGAATGACTCAAAATCAATCCTATTATTTTTGCTTGTTACGTGCGGCAATCTTTGCGATTAATTTATCCATGCCGCCGCTGCTGATGTCGTTGTTGAATTCAGTGCGGTAGGTGGTGACTAAGCTCACGCCGCCTGCGGAGATGTTGTACACCTTCCATTCGCCATTCAACAAATACATGCTGTAATCCAAAGCAATCGGCTGTTTCCCCGAAGCTTTCACTTGGGTTTGTAAAGTAACGCGATCTGCACCTGATTCTTCACGCACGGGTAAATAGCTAATTTCAACGGCTTGCCCTGCGGTTTCAACTAAGGCGGTCGCATAAGTGCGCACTAATAAACGGCGAAATTCTTGAACGAATTTGCCTTGTTGGGCAGGCGTGGCTTGCGCCCAATTTTGTCCCAAAACAAAGCGTGACATGCGTTCAAAATCGAAATGAGGCAGCACGATTTTATCAACCAAGGCATAAACCCGTTCAGGATTGGATTTGATGGTATTTTTTTCAGCGGTCAATGCGTCGAGCATCGCATCCGTGGTTTCTTTCACCAAGGTTTGTGCATCTTCTGGGGTGGTATCTGCCCAAGCTTGATTCACAAATAACCCGCAACACAAGGCGAGCGTGAGTACTAATTGTTTCATTGTGACATCCTAAATAGTTTAAAAATAATGCCTTAATATAAGCTGTTTGCCCCCCTAGCGCAAATTTTGCCTAGGAATTGCAAACAGCAATATTAATAATTTCAATCTATTATAAGTAGATGACTGGTTATTTACTCAGACAGTTGTGCGCTATAGTAATTTAAGGGAGCAGTTTCGCTTGCAATAAAACTGGTCACTTGATATACCGTCATTTCTTGGCTCTTGCCTTTAAATTTCATCGGGGGCAAGGCGTGAGCATGAATTTCCTGCGAGACATAATGGTAAGTATTTTCACCGATTAATACTTCGCTAGGGCGGGCGTGGCTACAAATTCGTGAGGCGACATTAATCGCATCACCAATCGCAGTATATTGGTATTGCCCTTGCGCCCCGACATTGCCAACCACCGCTTGTCCTGTGTTAATTCCCACCCCAAAATATAAGGAAGCGGCGGGATTGTCCGCACGATTGCGTTCTTGAAAAGCTTCTTGTGCCATCGCTTGCATCCGTAAACCCGCCGTGACTGCGCGTTTTGCATGGTCAACTTGGGGATCGGGCGCGTTAAAAATCGCCATCACCGCATCGCCCATATAATTGACAATCACGCCCCCCGATTCAGTAATTGCAGTGCAGGCAATGTCTAAACAAACATGTAAAATTTCAATGGTTTCCGCAGGTGTGAGTCGTTCGCTGATGCTGGTATAATTGCGCAAATCGGCAAATAAGGCAGTGACTTCCAAAGCTTCGCCACCCAAACGCGGCACAATCCGATTTTCCATTAAAGCTTTACCGACTTCTCGCGGCACATAATGTTGTAAAATGTATTCGAGCCGTTTGTTGGTTTCGTCGAGCCGCTGTTTCAATAAACCCAATTCATTGCGTTGTTGGGTCAAGGTTTGCTGAATTTGTGTGCCTGCGGAAATGTCCGCTAAAATGACCAGAAGTTTTGCAGGGTCGTGCGGATGGGGGTGATGGGGTAATAAAATTACATTGAGATAATGTACTTCGTCATTGCCGAGGATGCGATTTAAATTTTCCAGTTCAAAACGGGGTAAGTTCTCATTGACTATCTCTTGTAACAAGTCTTCACTGCCAATGAGTTCGGGAATGATTTCTAATAAACTACAATTCGGGGAGTAGGGAGTCGCACTTTGCAAAATGCTCAGGTCGCCGCCTTGCTCGAAAATACTCAAATGTTCATCGACAATTAAGTAGGCTACTTTCTGTTCTTTAAACAGCACATTAGCTAGAGTTGTGTGCATAATGTCCCACCAAATCAAATACTAAATTGAATAAATTAATGACTCGCCGATGTGGGGCGAATGCTATGTTCGCAGTATATCATGAAGTTTTTATTAGTTTTTAATTTAATCAATGAGTTAATCTTAAATTTTGTTGCCTGAATCTCCTACCACTTCCCCTGCTTTACTCCAACAACTCGACCCTCGGGTCAAATTAGTGAGTGCCTTATTTTTCTCAGTGTGGATAGTCGTGCAACATCGCTTGATTTTGCTGGGCATAGGTTTAGGGATTGCCATCTTACTAACGCTACTGGTGCGTTTACCCTTGCGCTTATTATTCACCCGCTTGCTCAGTTTAAATTTATTTTTAGGATTATTGGGGTTGTTTTTACCATTTACCACCCACAGCACACATTATCTACAGTTTGCAGGGTTAAATATGGGTGTAAATGGCTTATATTTATGGGCGGAATTCAGCTTAAAAGCGAACAGTGTGCTGTTGGGTTTAAGCGCATTTTTGGCGACTACCGACATTATTGTTTTAGGACATGCTTTAGAGCATTTACACGTTCCTATAAAATTAACCCGCTTATTATTACTAACCCTTCGTTATATCAATGTATTACATGCCAGCTATCAACAATTATCACGCGCTATGCATGCCCGAGGTTTTCGACTGCGCAGCGACCGCCACAGTTATCATAGCATTGGCAATTTATTAGGAATGTTGCTGGTGAGAAGCTTTCACCGCGCCCAGCAAATCGAGGCAGCAATGCGTTGTCGAGGCTATCAGGGACATTTCTACTTATTACATCATTTTACCCTGAATTTTCGTGATAAAGTTTTTATTGCGATTTTTTACCCAAGTTTGCTGCTTTTAATGGGAATTGCATGAGTCTACCGCTGTTTGAATTACGTGCCTTGCATTATGCGTATGCCGCACAAGATGCTGTATTACAAAATATTAATTTTGAATTACGGGCGGGCGAGCGTGTTGGCTTGGTGGGAAATAATGGCAGTGG
>JBDKHS010000314.1:0-3810 GCA_039797505.1 Pseudomonadota bacterium
CTTTTGCGCGTTCGCATGTAATGTATGCGTATATCGATGTGGTGCGGGGTTGGTTGGTGATTGACACTGCCAGCCGCAAAAAAGCCGAAGATTTTGCCAATACTTTGCGGAAAACTGTGGGCAGTTTACCCGTGGTGTTTCCGAAATTAGTGAACGCGCCCGCCACGGTGATGACCGAATGGCTCACTCAACAAACCTATCCCGATGATTTCAGTCTTGCCGATGCCTGTGAGTTGGCGGATGCGGACAATGAAGGCGCAGTGCTGAATTGTAAGCGGCAAAATTTGCTTTCTGATGAATTACAAGGGCATTTCACTGCGGGCAAAATGGTCACGCAGATTGCGCTACAGTGGCAAGAACAATTAGGCTTTGTGATGACTGAAGAGTTTATTTTGAAACGCCTGCAATTTTTAGAAGCTTTTCAAGAACAAGCCAAACAAGAAGCGGGTGATGATGCCGCACAACGTTTCGACAGCGATTTTGTGCTAATGAGTGCGCTATTTGCGAGCTTGTTAGAACGCGTTTTCACAGCATTTGGCGGTGAAAATGAGGCGGCCTATCAGCAGTTTATGGTCTAAGAGTTTTTAAGTGCTTAACTGCGCCCCCAACCCCCTAAAGGGGGCTTAAAAGACAAAATCTTTTATGTTTAGCCCCCTTTAGGGGGTTGGGGGCGCAGTTTAAAAACGTAAACTGCTCAAAAATCACTGATTGTCGGTTCTTGTTTCTGAACGCGATTTAGATAAATCATTTTCGGCGTGTTGGCGAGAGTGTTATCTAACTTAGCAATCACACACCACTTTCCAATATCGGTAGCATTCAACGGCATGATTAATGAGTCTTGTTTATCAGTGCTGATATTAAGTTGTCCCCCATAATCTGCAAAGCTTTCTTGATTATCTGAAAACCCCAGCAGTTTAAACACATTACTGGCGATGAGAAGATAGTCTAAATATTCTAAATTATAGACTTTCAACAATTCAGTTTTATTGCCCTGAGTTTGCAAAACTCCAGCATCTTTAAGCAGTTGCATGTAAGGTGGTTGTTTAATATTACCTTTTTTCCCAAAGTAAACATGTCCAAATCGCCCATTTTTGCTGCGATAAAACGCATGTAAATCTAAATCAATCCCACAAGCCCAATTCAGTTGCAGGGTTAATTGATGCGTTTGCGGATGCAATTCAACCACTTCGTCTTTTTGAGTTAAGACATGCGGCACGGGAACGCCTTCTTCAGCAGTGGCGGACAATGTTATATCGGCAGACAGCATTTTATGATTGTTCATTAGATTTCCTTGCTGATTTGAAAGCTCCTCCTTCAGGGGGATTTTTTGACAACGCTATACCAGTGTCGCTATTTTTTACAGTACGGTAAGCTCCTTGTTCACAGGGAGGAACAATCCATCGACCTCTATCCGTCGGCGGGTTTCACCTGACGGGTGAAGTCGGGTATAGATTGCAATATGGCTATTACAAATCATGAGAAAAGGGAAAGATAGCGCATCGTAGCTGCCCACGGCTGTATTCCATGAAATAAAATAGGCGTTTAGACACAGAGTGATGTGTCATCCCTTGCGTTACAACGTACCTGTGCTAACAAAACCCGAAAACGCATGACACCAGAATATCATTTGTTAGGTTCTGGCAGGATACTCCTTTGACCACTGCGACCCATCTCCTGTTAAAACCGCTTAGGAATGTGCGGGGGCAGTCGGGTCAATTTTATCCCCCTACTTCTCCACAACACCACAGAGCAATTGACTCGGATAAGCGTTTAACCCCGTCATCTGGCGCATGAAATGCCGTTTCAGCGGGCTGCAACGGTCTAGAGCTAATAATCCTAAACCCCGCACATGACGCAGTCCGGGTAAATTATTAGAAAATATTTGCACTAAACTATCAGTCACCCCAGCGACACGGGCTTGATCAGGTTGTTGAATGGCGGCATAAGCATTCAACACCGCCGCACTGCCCAAATCTTGTTCTGCTTGGTGGGCGGTGAGCAGGATGTCACTTAAACTTGCCACATCGCGCAAACCCAAATTAAAGCCTTGTCCTGCGATGGGGTGTAAAGTATGGGCTGCATTGCCAATCACTACACTGCGCGTGCTGATACTTTGCGGGGTGCGCACTAAACGTAAAGGATAGGCATGACGAGTGCCAACTTGAGTAAACGCGCCCAACTTCCAGCCAAATTCACGCTGCAAGGCTGCCAAAAATTCGCGCTCGCTGAGGGCTAATTTTGCTTGCACGCTGTCAGGTTGTACCGTCCACACCAGTGAACAATTTTTATTCGCCAAGGGCAATAAGGCAAAGGGCCCGTTTGCGGTGAAGCGTTCAAACGCCGTGAACTGATGTGATTTTTCTAAACTCACATTCGCAATAATTGCGGTTTGTGCATAGTCTTGTTGTGTGGTCAACAAGCTCAATTTTTCACGCAGTTTGGAGTCGCTGCCGTCGGCAATAATCACCACGCGGCTGTTTATAAGCTGTGGCGCACCCTGTTGCAGACATTGTAATTCGATGAAATCGGGATGCTGTTTAAAATCGGTGACGGTAATTTTTGCCTGGATTTCGACCTTGCCTTGTTGCAAAGTTTGCTGCAAAGCTTGTCCTAATTGGCGCGCGGCGAGCACATAACCCAAGGCGGGCAATTGAATTTCTTCACAGTGCAGGCGGGCTTTGCCGAAATGTCCCTGATCAGAAACATGAATATGTTTAATCGGGGTGGCAAGTTGATTAATTTTTTCCCACACGCCTAAGCTATGTAAAATGCGCTGTGAGGCATAATTTAAGGCGAGCACGCGCTCGTCATAACTGCTCGGCAAAATTGCATCGGGGGGAGACCAGTGTCCTGCTTCAAGCAGTGTGACTTTGAGTGGACTGTGGCGTAAGGCGGCGGCAAGACTTGCGCCCACTAAGCCACCTCCAATAATCACGACATCATATAAGCGATTCATGGATGTATTCCGCACGGGCTTATTTTTGAAACATAAGCCCGTGCATGAAGAATTAAACTGAGAGCTTTACTTGGTGTGAAGGGCTGTTATTGGGATGATCTGCTTTGGTGAAAATACTGCGATCATGTTTTAATACGAGCACTTGGAAGAAAGGACGGAAACGTTCTTCAGTGACTTCAAAAGCTTTCATGAACTTATCGAACATGACTTGTTCTTCGGGTTCAGCTTGTCCATTTGACAAGGAAGAATCCAATAAATTCAATAACACGCAAATTCTTTGAGCATCGCTTAATAAAGGCGCGGCTTCACTTAAAAATTTATCGACGGGATTGGCACGCACATAACGAACCGCGCTGTCGAGTAACTTTTGATTATTCGCACCAACTCCAATCGCCCCATTCTTTTCTTCGCCGCCCAAAACGGTGAGTAATTGTCCTACTTCTTCATTATCAATCTTGCCATCTGCACCCATCATGTAAATCAATGAAGTTGCAAAAGCCAAGTGTGGGGTCATTTGGTCGCCCGAGTCACTTCTGAATAAATCAAATAAACCCATAATATCCTCCGAGTTGTAACACCAGTTGATTTGTACGTGTGCATGTCAATGATACAGGATTGTGGCGTTCACATGCCCAATATCTTACTCCTGAATCTCGATTATAATAAAGTAAGATTCATTTCCGTCAAGTTGGGTGCTTGATGGCGCAGTCAAAACAAATCAAACCACTAAAGTATCTGTCTCAAACCCCGTCGCTTTCTCACCCAGAAAACCGAGTTTTGCATCATACAAGTCATTTTCTGCTTGCACGTAAATATCCTCTTTGGTGAGCACAAGTAAATGCTGTCCCTGTAAT
>JBDKHS010000315.1:0-6442 GCA_039797505.1 Pseudomonadota bacterium
CAGATGCGTTTAACATCTGAGCCGTCATAAGCCCACAAACTGGTGAATTTGCTGGCATATAAGGTTTTTCCGTCACTGCTCCAAGCCAAACCCTCAAAATCTTTGTTGGAACTGAACACCAGTGAAGCCTGTGCGGTGCTGGGATCAATGGCAATCAAGCCTGAATTTGACCAAGCCCACAATGAGCCATCATTTCGGAATGCCAGTGATGAAGTGCCTTTAAATCCCGTGTCGCCCACCCATTGAATTTCACCCGTGTTGGAGTTCACACGGTACAAACTGCCATTCAATGACTTTGCAGCATAGCCACCAGAAACTGCATACATAGTATGCGTAATTGGGCTAATGGCTAAACCTTCAATCCCTTGTTTGGGGGGCAAGGGTTCACCAATTGCCGTCACTTGTCCTGAATCTTGTGCAATTTTTAATAATTGCGTGCGGTGCACGACCACGGGCATCAAACTGTAGTCATCGCTGATAGCATAGGCATTACAGGAGGAAACACGGCTAAAGCCCGCTTCATCGCAAGAGACATTCACGGAAACTGTTGCCACCGAGGTTTTGCCATTTTGAGCACGAATTGTATAGGTGAAGCTGTCTAAACCTCGAAAATCTTTTCCTGGAACATAAGTCACCGTGCCGTCTTTGCCATTCCAGCCGTCCCAGTTATTGGTAACGCTGCTGCCGTTATTGGTTTTGAAGGTGGTGCGATATGAACCTGTACCCACAATTTCATCATTACTTCCAATATCAATAATTGCAGGTGTATTGGGGCAAGTTTTAGCGGTGTCATCTTTTGCCACGAAATCATCTTTCGTCATGAAAATAGTATTATCGGTGGACATGACTTTATCTTTCGCACTTTCGAGCACCGTCTTATCATCTGTCTTTACATTTTTTTTATCGTCTTGCGCTGCCACTTCTTTCTTCACATCGGTGCTGTCGGTTTTTGTCGTACTGGCTTCAGTTTTTGGGGCGATATAGACAGGATTTGGTGCAGGGTCACCCAGTGGAACACTGGGGGCTGAAACACTGGTTGAGTTTGTAGTCGCAGGGGTTTCAACTTTAGGGCTTGTGTTTGTCACTGCGGGACTTTCAGTCTTGGGTGTCGCAGTTTCAGTTTTCACAGCACTGGCAGGAATTGCCGCAGGGGTTTCAACTTTAGGACTTGTGTTCGTAACTGTTGGAGTTTCCGTTTTGGGTGTCGCAGTTTCAGTTTTTACAGCACTGACAGGAGTTGCTGCTGGAGTTTCAACTTTAGGGCTTGTGTTCGTAACTGCTGGAGTTTCAGTTTTAGATGAACTATTACTAGAAGTTTCTGATTTAGCAGGACTTGCACTTTCCGTCTTGGGAGCAACGACTTCTTCCGTTTTTGCAGTATTCGATTTGTTGCTGTCAGAGGATTTAGAGCTTGAACTTTCTGAGGAAGGGCTGGCTGCGTTTTCGGATTTTGTCGTCTCGGTTTTTGCGGCGATCTCTGATTTGTTAGCGTCTTTAGCCGTTGATGTACTCGTGGGTGTGGTGCTCTCGGGTTTCGCAATCACCACATTTTCTTCTGTGGCGGAACTTGTCGAGAGTTGCGTACCTTCTGGACGCAACGCGAAGCTTGGCGTTGCTATTGACGCAAGATATACAGAAATAATAAGCAGTAGGCGATTGTTCATGATTCACACTTTAAATGATCTGAGGTAGCAATTGGGGATAATTAAGCAAAATTAATGCCGTGCCTAATACGTACAACTGGTCTATAGTTTAGTCGATTGATTTTACAGCAACAAGTCTTAAGCCATAAAAAAAGCCCGCTTAATATAATGATTTAAGCGGGCTTTGATTTTAATCACTTTTACCAATTAATGACTGCGAGAAGTGCTCACAGCGTGTTGAGGATTTAACAACTCTTTCAAAGATTTGTTAAATTGTAACAGCGGTTTTGCCCACGTTTGCACTTGTTCTACTGTCACCACGTTTGCCAAAGAAGTGAACAGTGCCGCAGCATAGGGGACTGATTGGACTAATAAAATAGTCACCCATACATTAGATTCCCATTCAGTTGTGCCAAAACGCAGCAGCACACTTAAGGCAGCAAACCACAACAACAACATAATCCGCACTTCTTCCCAAACCATGTAGAAGCCGACCAAAATCGCGGGCTTATTTTCACATTTTGGGGTACGCATAAATGGCAGTTGAGTCGTAGTTAAACCTAACCAAATCGCCCGTGCAATCGCATGAGTTAAACCCATGCCCGCAATCGCTGCACCAATCCGTTGCCAGAAGCTGCATTTTACCCGCACTTTGTACAATGCCAGTGCATGAAAAATTTTGAAAGCAAACACCCCAAGTGTCGGCACTAAGAACACGGCTAACGGAAACTCGAAAGTTTCGGGGAACAGCACCATTGCAATGGACCAGAAGATACCCGCAAAGGTGAAGGTTAAGTGCATGGCATCAGTAAACCACGGAAACCAACCTGCAATAAAGTGCACGCGTTGTCCCAAGGTCAGACCCGTTTTTTCAGTCAACAGCCAACGCCAGCGTTTACGCATGATTTGCACTGCGCCATACACCCAACGGAAGCGTTGACGCTTGTAACCTGAGAAGGTGTCAGGGGTTAAACCTTTGCCATAAGCATGATTGACGTAAACCGAGTTGTAGCCTGCACGCATCAAACGCATTCCAAGTTCAGCGTCTTCGCAAATACACCATTCACCCCAATCACCGACTTCATTCAGAGCACTGCGCCGAATCAAGGTCATCGTACCGTGTTGAATAATCGCATCACGCTCGTTACGTTGCACCATGCCAATATTGAAGAATCCTGCATATTCCCAGTTACACATGGTTTTAAACAGGTCGCCTTCCCATTCACGATTATCTTGAGGAGCTTGCACAAAGCCCACTTTTTGATTTTCAAAGTACGGCACTAAAGTGCTCAGCCAATTCGGTTCGACTAAATAATCGCTGTCAATTACCCCAACCACTTCGGCATCAGGCGCGGTTTGCGTCAAACCAAAGTTTAATGCGCCTGCTTTGTAACCTTTCCACTTGCCCAGATGGAAGAAACGGAATCTTTCCCCCAGCAGCTTGCAATGGGCTTCGACAGGTTTCCAAATTTCAGGATCAACAGTATTGTTGTCTAAAATCAGCACTTCAAAATTGGGATAATCTAATTTTGCCAAACTGTCTAAAGTGAGTTTGACCATTTCGGGCGGTTCATTACAAATCGCCAAATGCAAAGAAACTTTAGGGCTGTAGTTAGGATTAGGATTTAAGGGCTTGAAATCGCGGCGTAAATAACGACTCCAAATCATTTCCGTCAATTCAAACGCATTCATCACCACCACAAACACCAGAGCCAATTGTGCGGGTAATAATACGCCCCAGACCACATTGCCCAATGTTCCCAATTCAACTGTGGCAGGTATGAACAGCGTCCATGTCAGCAGTGAAGCTGCCAGTTGCAATAACACGGCAAAGAATAACTGTCCACGTAAACGCACGTTTTGCCAATAGAACAAGAAGAACAGCATCGGTAAGGCAGACAATACCATCGCGACAATCGCTTGTGCACTCCAATAAGGATTCTCGGTAATATCTTCTGACATCGAGAATTTTTCATGACGATTTGCGTCAAAAATTCCCCAGTACCGCCCGACTGAACCTTCGATGGCTTTCTTCCAAGGCTGGTCGAAGGCTTCCATGATGAAGTAATCCAGATGTTCTGTTGCTGCGCGGTTTAAAAATTGGCGCATGAACTTGGCTTGACCTGCCAAAGTGGCAGAGGCACGTCCGAAACGATTACCGTTGCTAGGCCAGCCCACTTCGCCCACTAAGACATGCTTATTGGGATAGGCGGTTTTAATCTTGTTGTAATGCTCAAAAACCCAAGACACCGCTTCTTCATTGGCGACTTTTTCCCAGTAAGGCAATAAGTGCACTGCGATGAAGTCGACTTCTTGTACTAATTCGGGGTGTTCAATCCAAACGTGCCAAGGTTCTGCGGTGCTGACAGGCACTTGCGTCAACGCACGCACACGCCGGATATATTCAATTAATTGTTTAACCGTGAAATCACCCCGAAGAATGCTTTCATTACCGACGATGACCCGATCAATATTGCGATATTTCTGCGCATTTTTAATCAGATTGCGGATTTCAATTTCATTGCGTTCTAGGCGGTGGTCGATCCACGCGCCCGCAGTAACGTGCAAATCATAATGTCCCGCCAACTGCGGCACAATTTCAATGCCATCCATTGAGGAGTATGTCCGCACGCTGGTGACTTTGTCTTGCAAAAATTGCAAGTCATGCTCGATGTCTTGTGGAGAGGGGAACTTTTGCTCGAAGGGACTTTGTTCCGCTTGATACGGACTGAAAGAAACCCCGCGAATCGTTCCCGACCACACCTGTGCACTTTCAGGCAAGTTAAACATTGCCCAAATGACAAAATTACTAACTAAAACAAAAGCTAGTATGGCAATACTGGATTTACGCATTAGCATTACCTAAATGAATATTAGGGTGGGAGAGTGGCTACTTACACGCACTGACTCACTGCAAGCCAGATTCAAAAGAGGGCGCACAGTGCATGATTTTTTATGCATGATTTGTGCAAGTGCAACATTTTATTGACGCTTCCCAAATCAATACACTCAAAATCGGTGTCATTGGTGGAATTAACCGCGAATTATACTGCATTTTAAAAGCATCTGTCAAAACTCAAACTTTAATTCTAAACTGCCTAGTTTAGACTGAAGCAAAAAATGCGCCATCGCTTGGAATAAAGCGGATTATCAAGCGAAACAAATTTCTAGCTGTGAGGGATATGTGTTTTCAAACTTACAAAGCTGACAGGCCCTGTTAAAAAGCTAACACGGGCGACATTATTTTAAATAACTTTACGTTTTATAAAGCAATTATTGGGAAAATTGGATGACTTTGTGACTAAAGTATTTAATAGGTATTTTTTTATAAAAATTGTAAATATCGCTGCTATTATTGATTTATGGCTAAAAAATGGCATGATTTATAATTCAACCTACTGTTAATAAAAAATATTTTTGATAATTAAATAGTTTATAATTCTGTAGTATTTAAATTAAATTGGATGCTTTAGGGGGCAAGGACGGGCTTAATCCCCTATTCAGTGGCATATTTGTAATTATTACGTCGTTATAATTATGGGGAAGTGCTTAGATTTACAAAATATCAATGAAATAAAATGCTTGTTTAATTGGGAATGGATGCTTTATTTAAGCTATTGTTTTTTAATAAGTTACATAAAAACTGCTTTGTTGCAGCGCAAGATAAACCATGATTAGCTTATAACTGATTGTAGTAGATAAAAATTTAAGCGACTGACGCATTTATTTACAAAGGCTAGATGTTACAATGCCTCTATCCTAGCTCATCATATTGCTGTAAACACAATGCAATACACTTGCATAAGCATAAGAATACACGGAATAATAGGCGAATCGCCTTCTTGTAGAGAGCATTGTTATGAATATCTTAATTGTATATGCGCATCAAGAGCCTAAGTCATTTAATGCCGCGATGAAAGAAACCGCAGTTGCAGTGCTCGCAGCGGCGGGACATCAAGTGATTGTTTCTGATTTATACGAAATGCAATTTAAGGCAACGGCAGATCGTGCAGATTTTGCACGCTTGGGTAATCCTGATTATTTCAAATATCAAATCGAACAGAATATTGCCTACGATCATGGAATGCTTGCGGAAGATATTCACATCGAACAAGAAAAATTACAGTGGGCAGATTTCGTCATCTTTCAATTTCCCTTGTGGTGGTTTTCTGTTCCCGCAATTTTGAAAGGCTGGATTGATCGCGTATTCTGCACAGGTTTTGCCTATGGTGGTGCGCATAAATTTTACGATCAAGGCGGTTTAGTGGGGCGTAAAGCCATGCTGAGCTTGACCACAGGCGGACCTGGTAGCATGTACAGCCCCACAGGTTTGAATGGCGACATCGAAAAAATTCTCTATCCGATTCAGCACGGCATGTTGTACTTTGTGGGAATGCAGGTGTTACCGCCTTTCATCGCATGGTCGCCTGCCCGAGTCAGCCCCGAACAACGCGAACATTACCTACTACAATATACGCAACGCTTGCAAACCTTAGAAACCACCCCACCGCTCGCTTATCCACCGCTCGAAGCGTATGACGAAACTTTTCATTTAAAAGAAACTCACTTACCTTAAGGTTCTTACGATGCACTTAGAAATCCTGCAACACCAACCCAGCCAACCCAGCCATAAAAAGCCGATTCTGTTTATTCACGGTGCTTTTGCAGGCGCGTGGTGCTGGGAAGAATACTTCCTGCCCTATTTTGCCTCACAAGGCTATCCTGCTTACGCCCTGAGTTTACGCGGTCATGGCGAAAGCGAAGGCATTGAAAATCTCGCCTTCACCAGTCTTGATAAC
>JBDKHS010000316.1:0-3648 GCA_039797505.1 Pseudomonadota bacterium
GGGAAGCGTTTGGGATTTAGTCTTAAAGAAATTCATGGAATGTTAGATATTTACGATTTTGAAAGAGACGAAGTCAAACAGTTGTCGGTGATGATTGATAAGATTCGCGCCCGACGTGCTTTATTGGTTCAACAACGTCAAGATATTGATATTTTGCTCGGAGAACTGGGTGTGGTGGAGAAGGAATGCGTTGACATGTTACAACAGCAAACCGCTTCTCGTGAGCCTAACGAATAATTTTGCCAATACACGGGGATGGTTTAATCGCTGTCCCTGTGGTAGTGAAGCAATACTCTTCGATGCTGACAATCCTCAGCACTCAAACACCGTGCTAGGGTGTGTCATCAAATAGGTATTAACCGCTAGCCCCTAAATCCCCTAAAGGGGACTTTAAACATTTAAATTATTTGTATTTAGCCCCCTTTAGGGGGTTGGGGGCGCAGTTTCAGATTTAAATCCGTGCTACATGCCGCTGAAACAGAACCCTTCACTTAATTGATGACACGCCCTAGGAGTTACGCAGTTGAAAATTAATAAGCTCATTAATTCAACAAGCTTTATCAAACGTAGGGTGGAATAGGCGCAAGCCGTATTCCACCGTAGTCAGAGTAGAAGTGACACAGATGAAAGCACAATCCCTTGATTTATAATAAGTTATTATTGTGCAATGCACAATCACGTTTTTAATAAAATTAATCAGTTACGGATTCAACTGCGTAACTCCTAAACCAAAAACTTAGATATGGGGATTGGGGTTTATAATTTACTCAATTTAGGAGTTACGCAGTTGAATGAATAAGCTAATTAATTCAACAAGTTTTATCAAGCGTAGGGTGGAATAGGCGCAAGCCGTATTCCACCGTAGTAATACAACTGCGTAACTCCTATCAATTTTGAGTTTATTCAGCCTGATAATGGCGGACACGCGCCTTTGCCTGACAAATCGTGGGAATTTATGGTGAATTTTAACTATAAATTTTGAGAAAATGGGCAGTTTATCAATGTGGCGCAATCAGCTCGTGTAGGTCGAGCGTACTAAAAAGATCGCCAATTCCAAAAAAGATTTCACTCCCCGTCATTAAATCACCATAGCTCCCTCTCGTAATTTTCAAAACTGCCCACAGCATCTACTATGATCTTAATGATTACGCCGAATAATCCCCTTTAGTAATGACACAGGAAATCATCATGAGCCATGTTGTACACGTTGTTGCGGGCGTGGTTAAAAATGCCGCAGGAGAAATTCTGTTAGCGCAACGTACTGAACCTAAAGAACTCGCGGGTTTGTGGGAGTTTTCTGGCGGAAAAGTTGAAGCGGGCGAAACCCGTTTTGCAGCACTGCAACGGGAATTTCGAGAAGAATTAGGCATCGAAGTGCAACAAGCGATTCCCTTGATGCAATTATTACATCGTTATCCTAATCGACATATTTTATTGGATGTCTGGGAAGTCAGTGCGTGGCAAGGCACGCCCGAAGGCAAAGAAGGACAGGCTTGGGGTTGGTTTCCCTTATCCGAATTGCGCTACTTGCAATTTCCCGCCGCCAATTATCCCATTATTAATGCGCTACATTTGCCCACAGAATATTTAATCACACCTGAACCTCAACATCCTGCACAGTTTTTTCAAGAACTTGAGACGAGTTTGCAACAAGGGATTCGCCTTGTGCAATTGCGAGCCAAAACCTTGACCGCCGCTGCCTATTATGAATATGCTGTCGAGGCAGTGAAAATAGTTCATGCTTACCATGCACAAATTTTACTCAATGCACCGATTACCCTTGTCGAGAAATTGGGAGCTGATGGTGTGCACTTTAGCAGTGCCGAATTAATGCAAGTGTGGGAAAAACCCGCCATGACATGGGTCGCAGCTTCTTGTCACACAGCTCAAGAAATCAGTCGTGCAAATCAAGTGGGGATAGATTTTATTGTTCTCAGTCCTGTACAGTCTACTGCAACACATCCGCAACAACTGGCTTTAGGATGGGAACAATTTCAACAACTCGCTTATACAGCAACCTGCCCCGTGTTCGCTTTGGGGGGAATGCAGCGTGCAGATATTGTTCTGGCACGGGAACACGGAGCACAAGGCATTGCCGCGATTCGTAGTTTATGGAATACAGAATCGGCGACGATCAACAAGTAATTAGTGAGAAGTGCTCAAATCTTCAGACTTCTCACCCGACAATGCTTTCTCTAAGCCATGTGCATATTCAAAACCTTTCAGCCAATATTGTGCTTTGTCGCCATCTTTGCCATAAGGACAGCTAGGCGTTGCTTGCTTTGCATAATGACATGCACGAAAGCCTTCTAAGTACACATTAATTAATTTGAGGTTAGTCATATGATTCACCATAAGTATGAAACAAAGATCATTATTGCATCGGTGTGATGCTTTCTAAAACATTACTTGGATTAACAATCTGTAAAACTCCAAGTAATAAAAATCCCTCTTAAAACATCAAGATAAGATAAATTTCTACTTCCGTTACTTATTGTAATCAGAATATGTGACAGTTATATTACAATATTTTCATCAAAATTCAGTAAACGTAGAGTACATAAGGTATAGCCGTCATACACCCTACGAACTAATCTTGAATGGCAATGACCCAAAAGACAGGCTTTTAAATTTCCCATAAAGAAATCACAATTTTTACTTTGAACGCTTGGTTTTCTAAAGCCAATTTGCTGGGTAAACTCACCCCTTTCACAGGCTGATAACGTTCATAATGAATCGTCCAATCCGCTTGCTGCAACAGACTTAAACGCCCCGTGTTGTCCAATTGATAATTATCAATCTCGACTTTATCCACAGGCAAGCCCCGAATCCATGAATACAAATAACTGACCGGTAAATTCACATGCAGGCGTTCCGACAACAATTCTTCCGCAGTCGCTGCATTGAACACATCGCCCTCTGCAGTGCGTAAACTGACTTGTTGCGCCGCCCCTGTTAAACGCAATACCCCTTGTCCTGTAGGTGTGTTGAGTTGCAACTGGTAATTTGTGGGTTGTTGCTCCCAGAGCACATTCGCAATCCAACTGTCATCGCCCGAATGAATCGACATCCGCCCGCGCAATTGCCAAACCTCTATTTTGGCGAGCTTCAATTGCAATTGTTGCCATTTCACTTGCTGCTCAGGGGATGGTGGCGGCAAACGTGTTGGCGCGGCACAGCCTGCCAAAATTAACAGCCCAATTAAACCCAACAGTTTCACAGGATAAATTTGTATCATGGTTCTACTCTGTATTTCTTATTTTCTTTAGTCTCAGAGATTGGATTAGAATTGACGACTACCCCGACGAATTTCTTCATCACTTCTAATAAAGGCGCATTACGGGGCGCATTTTTCAACGCCTTATTCCAAACCGCTTTAGCAGCCGCCTTGTCGCCACTGACCCAAAGCACTTCGCCCAAATGCGCGGCGGTTTCAGGATCATCTTTTTTGAGTTGCGATTTGCGTAAATAATCAATCGCTTCAGGATATTTGCCAAGACGATATAACACCCAGCCCATGCTGTCTAAAATGTAATAATCTTCAGAATTTTGCGCGATGGCTTGTTTAATTAAATCCAAAGCTTCCGCATAACGGGTGGTGCGATCTGCCAAACTGTAGCCTAAGGCATTGAGTGCGTGCACATTTTT
>JBDKHS010000317.1:0-6017 GCA_039797505.1 Pseudomonadota bacterium
TATACGAACATTTAAATTTACCCAAAGAACGCTTTAATCCCATTGCCTCACGGATTAAATTAATTTCAGGCTTAGATATTGCAGAACGTCGCCTACCGCAAGATGGACGTTTAAATATTCGGGTCAGTGGGCAAGAATTAGACATTCGGGTCTCTTGTTTACCAGGCGTACATGGCGAATCTATCGTAATGCGCTTATTACCCAAAGAACGCCAAACCAGTCGCCTCGATCACCTCGGGTTTGCACCCGATCATTTACGCTTATTCAATGAATGGATTAGCGAGCCGCACGGGATTATTTTGGTCACAGGGCCCACAGGTTCAGGAAAATCGACCACTTTATATGCCGCCTTGGATGCGATTAACGATCGCTCCCAAAAAATTATTACTGTGGAAGACCCCGTAGAATATCAATTACGTGGCGTGACCCAAGTGCAGGCGCACAGCGAAATCGGCTACACCTTTGCCCAAGCTCTGCGCTCGATTTTGCGCCAAGACCCTGACATCATCATGATTGGGGAAATTCGGGATCGGGAAACTTCCGAAATTGCAATTCAAGCCGCGCTCACGGGGCACATGGTGCTGTCCACTTTACACACCAATGATGCCGTCAGCGCGTTTACCCGTTTGGTGGATATGGGCGTAGAACCGTTTTTAGTGGCAACATCGGTGCGTGCAGTACAAGCACAGCGTTTAGTGCGGCGTTTATGCAGTTGTGCGGTTGCCAGCGAACCCTTGGCGATGGTGCGGGATCGGGTGCGGGAAATTTTGCCCAAAGAATTGGCAGACCGCCCCGCGAATTGGAAAGCGGCTGTCGGCTGCGCACAATGCCAACACACGGGTTATCAGGGACGGGTGGGGATTTACGAATTGGTGTATATCACCCCTGAAATTCAAAATTTAGTGTTGCAACGCGCCACCGCAAGCGATATGCGGCGTATGGCAGCAAAACAAGGATTTAGAACTTTGCGTGATGATGGATGGATTAAAGCCTATCTGGGGATAACCAGCATTGAAGAAGTCTTACGTGCCACTGAAGCGGCGACTCTTTAAAGTGCGTGCGATGGGTTTAGGGCGATGATGAGCAGCATATTTCCTGAAGATTTTTTTCAATATAGTGCGGGGCTGTTCGCGGTGTTGGATGCTGAGGCGCGGCTAGTGCAAGTTGCAGGCGCGTGGCAACAGCAATTACAACTGAGCACCCCCCAATTATTGCAGAGTCGCTTTACTGAATGGCTAGAAACTGATGACGTTGTCAGCATCACTTCACAACTCGGCGAGCTGCTCACAGGCACTAAAACCCAAGTTCAGTTCTATTGCTATTGGCGTGATTCAGTCCAAGGCTATCGGCATTTACATTGGGTCATTAATCGCAGCCCGCAACAACAGTTTTATGCGGTCGCCATGGTACTTGAGGCATATAAACCCAACACCAACTTTTTTTATGCGTTATTACAGCATAATCCTGATTTAATGGTGGTCAAGGATGCACAACAGCGTTATGTATTTTGTAATGATGCTTTTTGTCAATTTGTAGGACAAAGCCCTGCTAACTTGCTGGGTAAATCCGCGCAAGATGTGTTTAATATTGCGGAATTTGAACATGTGACTGCGCAAGATGAAATTGTACTAAAAACGGGAAAAACTCATATCGGTGAAATTTGTCTGCATGATAAAACGAGACAGCCACATTATTTCATTTCCAAAAAAGTGCTTTACCAACCTGAATATTCTCCGCCTTTCATCATTGCGCACTATAACGAATTCACCTCCCATAAATTATTAGAGCAAGCTTTACGCGCCCACGAAGAACGTTTTGAATTAGCCATTCAAGGTTCACAGCATGGCTTGTGGGATTGGGATTTGCGTAGCAATGAAATTTATCTCTCACCACGCTGGAAAGGTTTGCTCGGTTATGAAGATGCGGAAATTCCCAATCATTTAGATGCCTTGTGTCAATACGTGCATCCTGATGATTTCATGCACATGTGGGGCGACATTGAAGCCTATTTGGACAAGCGCGTGGCGCGTTATGAAAGTATTTATCGAATGCGCCATAAAAATGGGGATGATTGTTGGGTGTTGGCGCGGGCGGCAGCATTGTGGGATAAAGATGAACATCCATACCGCATGGTTGGGACTTATGTTGATATTACCGAGCGCAAAAATATCGAACGCGCCCTGTTTGAAAGCCAAGCCTTATTGGCTGCAATTTTCGATGTCACCCCGATTGGTTTATGCGTTGCTGATATGCAGGGGCGATTTGTGCGGGTGAATCAGGCATTTTGTGAACTGTATGGCTACAGTGCGGACGAATTATTGCAGGAAAACTTTTTAAAAATATTACCGCCCGCACAACATGAAAATGTTTTAAAACTACACCAAGATTTTTTAAACAATCGGCTGTCAGACATCCCCAACGAATGGATTGTACAAACCAAATCGGGGGAAAATTTAACCGTGCAAATTACCTTGGGGCGTTTACAACTGCCCAATGGTTCATTTTTACGGGTCACCACCACCACCGATATTACGCAACGTAAACGTAATGAAGAAGAACGCAATCGCTTGTTTAATCTGTCGGTGGATATGCAGTCAATCATTGATTTCACGGGACAGTTTATTGATTTAAATCCCGCTTGGGAAAGCATTTTGGGCTGGAGCAAGGTCGCATTTTTAGAAAAATCGGCTTTAGAATTTGTGCATCCTGCGGACATGAAATCCACCTTAAACATGTTGGATCGCCTGCAACAAGGTGAAATCATTCTGAATTTTGAAAATCGCTATCGTTGCAAAAATGGGGGTTATCGCTGGTTGTCGTGGAACAGTTATCCACTGATTGATCAAGCGCATATCTATTCCATCACTCGCGATGTGAGCGGCTCTAAACATGCCGAGGAAAAAATCGCCCATCAGCAGCATTTTATTCGTTTGGTGGTGGACAGCATTCCGAGCTTGATTTTTATCAAAGACAGATTAGGTAATTTTATTTTTGCAAATCAAGCAGTTGCTGAGTTGCTTGGTACAAACCTAGAAAGCTTACTCAACCACGAAAAAATTGAATTCACCCACCCACTAGAAAATTTAGAATATTGCTTAATTACAACCCCAAACTTTCCAGATTCAAATCAAATGGTTGCCAGCGAATCAGTTTGCACCACTGCCAAGGGTGAAGAACGCTGTTTTCACTTGGTCAAAAAACCTTTCTTATACGAAGAAGGCGAAATCTTAGTTTTAACCGTCGGCACGGATATTTCTGAGCGATATAATTTAGAACGCAAGTTTAAAGACACCATTGCCGAACTTGAAACCATTCTCAATAGCAGCGTGATTGGGATTGCCTACGTGAAAAACACCCATTTTGTGCGTGTCAATCACAAACTCTGCGATTTATTAGGGTACAGCAGCGATAAACTTTTGAACTTATCGCTCGTCGATTTGTTTGCAGAAGTTGAGGATTACCAGCGTTTGCTGGCGCGTGCACAAAACTTATTGCAAGCAGGTAAAGAATATGATGCGGGGCATTGGTTACGGCGTGAGGATCAGTCTCTATTTTACTCGCGGATTGTGGGCAAAGCTGTGGATGCGAGTGATTTAGAAAAAGGCTCAATTTGGATGTTTGAAGACACCACCTTGCAGCGTCAATCTGAACGCAATTTAAATTTAATGCGCACCGTGTTTGAAAGCACTGCGGACGGGATTTTAATCACTGATTTAAATTGTGTGATTGAAAAAGTGAATCCTGCCATGAGCCAAATCACAGGCTATAACAATGAAGAATTGTACGGAAAGAAAACCAGCTTTTTAGCTGCGGGGCGGCATAGCAAAGAATATTATCAACAGATGTGGGAAAGTATTAATAAAACAGGGCATTGGCAGGGAGAAATTTGGAATCGGCGCAAGCAAGGCGAGCCTTATGTGGCGTGGCTGTCGATTTCTGCCATCATGGATGAAGAGCAGCATCCTGTGCAATATATGGCGGTGCTCAGCGATATTTCACGTTTACAAGAAGATATTGAACAAGCCCGTTATTTAGCCAATTATGATTATTTGACCAAGTTACCAAACCGCGCCTTATTTCACAGTCAGCTTGGGCGGGCGCAGGCATGGGCAAAACGTCATCATCGCTTATTTGCCATCTTTTTCATCGACTTGGATGGATTCAAAGCAGTGAATGATCAATATGGTCATGCAATTGGCGATTTATTGCTGCAAGATGTGGCAGAACGCTTAAAAAATTGTGTGCGTGAAACTGACATGATTGCGCGCTTTGGGGGGGACGAGTTCACGCTTTTATTAACTGAAGTTTCCCATCACAACAGCATTGAAATGGTGGCGCATAAAATTTTGGAACAGTTGCGGCTAGAATTTAAGCTAGAAGTGAATGTTGCTCATGTCTCTGCGAGCATTGGGATTGCGATTTATCCTGATGATGAAAGTGATTTAAATAAACTAATGAACTATGCTGACCGCGCCATGTTCTATGCAAAAGAGCAAGGCAAGAATCAAATATTTTTCCATGACGAAGTGCCCACTTCTTGGAAAATGAAAGAGTAAATCCTCTATACTTGAAAACTGTACCCCAACCCCCTAAAGGGGACTAAATACAAACAATTTGTTTAATGTTTAAAGTCCCCTTTAGGGGATTTAGGGGCTAGTTTTAATCTTTAGCCCCCTTTAGGGGGTGGGGGCGCAGTAAAGTATTTTTTCCCCCTTGAGTCTGAATTCTCATACCCCATAATATGTCATTATAACCTCAAAATGGAGTCACCAATGACCCCCCAACAAAAGTTACAACAACTGGCAGTTGGTTTAAACGGCGCACTGCTAGACAATGGATTGAGCCTAGCCAGTGAAGTGTTAGCGGGTGAAGTCGATGTTTTGCTGACCACGGTGGAACAGCGCGAAGAATTCCCGATTTACATCACCGTCGATGAAAGCCAGATTTTATGTATTACCTATTTATGGACAGAGGCCGAAGTTGATCCCGACAAACGCATTGAATTGTTGGACACTTTGCTCAGCATGAATATTCCAATGCCTTTATCTTCATTCTCCAAAATCGGCAATCAATATGTGATTTTCGGGGCTTTATCCACGAATTCTTCACTCGAAGACATTCTTGAAGAATTGCATGTGTTGAGCGATAACACCCTCACCGCCGTTGAAGAACTGGCTGAATATCGGCTTTAATCAGGAGTCACCACTCATGGGATTATTTACTAAATTATTCACCGCATTGCGGGGCGCAGGCACAGAAGTCGGTGAGGCAATTGTCGATTCTCAAGCAATGCGAATTATGGATCAAGAAATGCGCGATGCACGTGGACATCTCGACGAAGCCAAAGAAAACCTCGCCAAAGTGATGGCAGAACAAATCGGTGTGGAGCGCGAAGTCAATCGCCTGAAAAAGCAAGTTGCTGAATATGAAGGCTATGTGCAACAAGCTTTAGACAAAGGCGACGAAAATCTTGCCACCGAAATTGCAGGAAAAATTGCCGAAATCGAAAATGAATTAGCCGCCCAAGAAAAAATTTTGGAAAGCTATAACGGCAACGTCACCATGCTTAAGCAAACCATCAAAAATACGGAACGCAATATTCAATCGATGGAGCGTCAAGTCAGCGTGGTGAAAACCACCGAATCCGTGCAAAAAGCCAGTGCTGCCGCTGCGAATAAGTTTTCAGGTTCAAATTCTGCACTGCGCACTGCGACGGAATCCTTAGAGCGCATCAAGCAAAAACAACAACAGCAATCCGATCAAATGCAAGCAGCAATGCAATTGCAACAAGATGAATCGGGTGATGGTTTGCAAGCCAAGCTCAAAGAAGCGGGCATTTTGACCAGCGACGGCACGACAGGGAATGCAGTGCTCGAGCGTTTGAAAGCCAAACGTACCCAAGTGTAGAGGCGCATCATGTCGCTGTGGAAAAGTATTTTCGGGGGGGATGTAGCGCGAGACAATGCGCCGCCGCCCCAAGCTCTGAGTGCGCAAACTTTGCAAATCGGCAATATTGT
>JBDKHS010000318.1:0-3497 GCA_039797505.1 Pseudomonadota bacterium
AATCTGATTTCATGGTGGAATATCTCAAGAAAAAGAAACTTTCAAAACAAGCCAAAGCCGTTTTAGATGCTGGGCGTGAACTGTGGAAAGCCTACTTTTCCCACACAGACCCCCGCAATGTCCGCGACGAACTCAAACTAAATCGCCCCGATGTTGGCTGGTATCAAATCCGTAATGCTTTGAAAAAGCGCAACGAAAGCGGCGATTTTCTCCCTGTCAGCTTTAGTGAGTTTGAAATCGCTTACAAAGAATTAACTGAAAAATTGCAGCCACTGGTGTTTGAATTGGGATTTTTGAGAGAGTGAACTTTGTAACTCAGGACTGGCAGTCCTAAATCCCGATTGACTCAAGACCTGCTAGGTTTTTAAAACCTAGCAGGTCTGATTTTTAACTAAAACAAGCGCAGGATATATAAGCATCACGCCATACACCTTGCGGATTTAAAAGATTGTGCAGTCACAAAGGTGTATCGCGGCTATGTCTTTGTTTAAGTGTGATATACAGGATAGAGCTTTATCGGAACATATTGTATATACAAATCAAAATCTTTAACCTGCATTATTATCGCCCCTGTTTATAATTATAGTTTTCGTCAGGGTCTAGTTTTCCAAATAACTCAATAGCATTATTATATTCCTTAATCGAGATTAATAATTTCTATACGAATGATGCGCTTCGTGCCTCAGCACATCCTATTCCCACTAGCAGGTCTAATTTTCAACTAACATCTTTTCATAAACCTTTGTAGACATCTCCACGTTGCCCTGCCTTTAACATGAAAATTATCAATTCGTTTTCTTTGACCTGATAAATAAGCCGATATTGTCCGACCCGTAAACGATATAAATTTTCATAACCTTGCATTATTTTTATATCAAGTTGTGGGTGTGTATACGGATTTTGTTTCAATACTTCTAGTTTTTGTGAAATGAGTGCTTTATCAGAACATTTTTGTAGAAATTTGGTCACGCTTTTATGCAATAACAACTGATAACTCATTTAGCCTGTTCCCAATCATCAAACTCGCTGTAATCACCTTGCTGAATTTGTGTGAGGCAGGCTTGAATATGATGTTGTTCTTCTTCAGAGAGCATGTCTTCTTCCAAAATACGACAATGCGTTTCTGGCAGTAATTTGATAAATGCCAAAATCGTTGCATAATCTCGATCATCAATTTCAAGTAAAAGAGTTTTCATATACAGTCTTCTTGTCGTTTATTTCTCATTAGGTAAGCATAGCGCAATAGTGTAGCTAAGGTGTGCGTTGTGCCACCACAAAAGGATGCGTATGTTTGCTACAGTCATTGGTGTTTGAATTGGAGTTTTTGAGGGAGTAGAATGTATCCCTTAAATTTGAAAAATATTTTTTACTAACTTTCTCTTTAGCGTTTCCTACGAATGACCACATCTCATCGCATTCTAAACACAACTTCCCTTTTTTTTTACAGGCTGTGGTTCTAAGCCTTGTTTTGAGATTCCTGTCACACGGGCTATACCGCTTAGGGGTAACTTTTCTTTTAACAATTTATCTATCTGCGCCCATGTTTCTTGGCTTAGGTATTTTTTGGTAGGATTTTCTACGAAACATCGACCGCACTCACGACATTTGTAGTTTTGTGTGCCTGAACGGGTTTTTCCATATTTCACGATGTGCGTAGCTTTACAGTTTGGGCAAGTCAACATTTTAGTTTCTCTTCTATAATCACTAGTTTTCTTATTTTAATATCACTGCTTCTTTAGGACTACCTGTTTTTTAAGTCCCCTTTAGGGGATTTAGGGGCTTCTTTAGCGGTTAATGCCTATTTGATGACACGCCTTAAGATAATATGTTCAATAGTATGATTTAAATCATTGAACATATTAGTTTATCTCTAGTATTTAAATGCTATATCACGTTTCAAGGTGGAATACGCTACGCTATTCCACCCCCTACTAATACAAAATTTTCGAGAGCGCGGGGACGAGATAATTGCGCCCCCTAAAACCCCTCCTTATCCCCACGATATTGACTTTGCTATTAATCTCACGATTTTTGAGTATGGCTAAATTTTTGCTTGTCTAAATACCCCGAATTCCGCTATATTTACCTATTTTGTTAAGGGCAGCCTATGCAGCGCGATATTTTTCCCTACCCTATGCTTAAAATCGGCATTATTGGCGGTGGACAACTGGGCAAAATGATGTCCCAGATAGCCAAACAAATGGGCTTTTATGTAGCCGTATTAGACCCAACACCGAATTGTCCCGCCGCGCACGTTGCTGATGTGCAAATTGTGGGGGGATTATATGAGGCTGATAAAATTCGTGCCTTGGCAGAATGCTGTGATGTGCTCACTTTTGAAGTGGAACACATCGACACCATCACGCTAAAATCTTTAGCGGCTGAAGGAAAACAGATTTTCCCCGCGCCCGAATTATTAGAAATCATTCAAGATAAATTATTGCAAAAACAGGCCTTAGAACAACATGGCGTGCCTGTCGCCCCCTGTCTGTCTTTTGATGAAGTCACCGCTGCAAATATTGCCAAACTCTCCTTTCCTGTGGTGCAAAAAGCCCGCAAAGGGGGTTATGACGGCAAAGGCGTGCAAATTTTACGCAGTGCTGCCGACTTTGAAAATGCCTTACCGCAACCCTTTTATTTAGAAGCGTTTATTCCTTTTGAAAAAGAACTGGCGGTGATGGTTGCCCGCGACCAACAGGGCAAAATTGCCTGTTATCCCGTGGTCGAAATGCTGTTTGATGATAAAACCAATATTTGCGACATTGTTGCCGCGCCTGCCAATATTTCCCCCGAACTCACGGAACAAGCCAAACAAGTCGCGATTCATGCTATTGAAGCATTAAATGGCGTGGGTATTTTTGGGGTGGAAATGTTTTTAACTCCAGACGGAAAAGTCTTGGTGAATGAAATCGCGCCACGTCCACATAATTCGGGGCATTACACTATTGAAGCTTGCATTACTTGCCAATACGAGCAATTAATTCGCGTGGTGGCAGGTTTGCCCTTGGGGGCGACGACTTTGTTAATGCCTGCGGTGATGTTGAATTTATTGGGTGAGGCGGGTTATTCAGGCGAGCCGTTAATAGAAGGCTTGCACGAAGCATTAGCGATTGAAGGGCTTGCTTTTCATCTTTATGGCAAACCCAGCACACAACCGTTTAGAAAAATGGGACATATCACCATTGTCGACAAAGACTTATCGCAAGCGATGGAAAAAATGTACCGCATCAAAAACCGTTTAAAAATCAAAGCAGTTTCAATCCAGACCCAACCTCATCTGTCGAGTGACCAATCCATCGACAGATAGAGGTCGGTGGATTACCTCTCCGTAAACGAAGAGTTTACCAAGAATGATAACATGCTAGGGCGTGTCATCAAAGAAGCCCCTAAATCCCCTAAAGGGGACTTTAAACATTAAACAAATTGTTTGTATTTAGCCCCCTTTAGGGGGTTGGGGGCTTCTTTAAAGATTTTTAAACATGCTACTTTCTGTTAAA
>JBDKHS010000319.1:0-4673 GCA_039797505.1 Pseudomonadota bacterium
CTAAGGTGAAACATGCAGTACTCCGTGTAAGCTGATAGTTAAAAAGCATTCTTTGCAACACAGAGTGCTTTTTAAAATTGATATGCACATCGTTTAAATCGCCTTATTTCAAAAAACCGACGTATAATCAAATGACTGTCTTTTCGGATTTAGGTGTTCAAATGTAACGATCTCAAGTAACATGCTTTTTAGTGTTACCTATTGCGTTTATAATAAGCATTGGAGCGTATAGAATACGGTTAGACGTACAGTACGCTTTATTACATAAACCCTAGTAATCGCTCTATAAACTATAGCCAGTGATTACAGCAACTGTAAAAGTGTTTGAGAAACTTTGCTTTTCAATTATACTTTCAGGCACTTTCGGTTTAATCACAAGAACAGCCTTGAGCGTTGATAAGCGTATACGAATTTCGCATCTGTGCAGAGCGTGTTATCTGAGACTGTGAAGCATTTCAAGAAATATCGATTTTATGAAATTCATAACGATATATCATGTGAGTGTATTCAAAGCGTATCAACCATAGTGTTGCTTGGTAGGGTAAAATCAAGGGATTGAGCCTAGAGAATTCGTGACCTGTGAACACAAGCACTGAGAGTTAGCGGTGCTATATGAACGTAGCGACAGCCAAGATAAAGAAATAATACTTTATTTCAAAAAGTTGCAGAGCCACGTTTAGAGAAACATAGTAAGGCTACTATGCAACTCATAACTATTCAATTATATCTGAGAGATTATGTCTGAGAGCGAGTAAGACCGTGGAAACTGAAGTAACAGGTTTTGAAGGAATTAAAGTTGTCGTCATCGACGATAGCAAGACCATTCGGCGCACTGCAGAAACCCTCCTCAAAAAAGCAGGTTGCGAGGTCATTACCGCAACGGATGGTTTTGAATCATTGGCACGGGTCATGGAAGCTCAGCCTAATATCATCTTTGTTGATATTATGATGCCTCGCCTTGACGGTTATCAAACTTGTGCATTGATCAAAAATAATCCCGCTTTCAAAAAAATCCCCGTCGTGATGTTGTCCAGTAAAGACGGGCTATTTGAGCGGGCACGCAGTAGAATCGTGGGGGCTGAGCACTATATGACCAAGCCATTCACCCGTGAAGAATTACTGAATACGATTAAAACTTATGTTGTAGATGTAAAGGCGGGTGAGGCCAAAACAAACGCTTAAGTAAAATGTCTATGGCTGCTGCAAGAGATTTGAAAGTATGGCGCATATATTGATTGTAGATGATTCACCAACCGACGCTTATTTGGTGAAGAACATGTTAGAGGGTCAGGGTTATCAAACCTCTGAGGCCTCTAACGGTGAAGAAGGTGTTCAAAAAGCGCTCGAAACCAAGCCAAATTTGATTATTATGGATGTGGTCATGCCTGGTCTCAATGGCTTTCAGGCAACCCGTAAAATTACCAAAGCACCAGAAACAAGTATGATTCCTGTCGTGATTGTCTCTTCAAAAAATATGGAAAGTGATCGGGCTTGGGGTTTAATGCAGGGGGCAAAAGAATTTCTGGTAAAGCCTGTGAAACAAGATGAATTATTGGCAACGATCAAAAAACTATTGGGTTGATAGTGTGTAAACGGAAAATCTCCATGACAGCACACATCCGTTGTCGCAGATTAGGTTAAGGATTCAACATGGCAAACACTGCAACGCCCTATCAGTGGTTACAAGAGCTAGAGCGGCGCGCAAGACAGCGTGCGCGCGGCTTACCGCGCCAAGAAAAAATCCAACACTTTTGGAGTGGCATTGCATTTCGCGTGGGTGAAACTCAGCTTTTAACCCCACTCAGTGATATTCGTGAGATTTTGCCCTGCCCCACCGCATTAGCTAAAGTTCCAGGGGCTAAGGCATGGGTCAGGGGCTTGGCAAATATTCGCGGCACTTTGTTACCCGTGATCGATTTACAAGCCTGTTTAGCAGGTAAGCCCACTGCGGTAGAAAATCGCTCACGGATGCTGGTGATAAACCAAGCTGGGGTTAATTCAGGATTACTGGTCGATGAAGTTTTAGGAATTAAACATTTTCCTGAACAATCACGCGATATGGAAACGCCCTGCAAAGAATCATGGTTGACCGCCTTTACAAAAGGTTCTTTCAGCAGTGCAGAAGAAGGAATATGGACGGTGTTTGACGTACGCACTTTGGCTGAGAGTGAATTATTTCTCAAAGCCGCTTTATAATATCGACCAGTTACAAAGTATTTTAATATCCAAACTTTTTCACGGATTCAGTATCTATGCCTTATACAAACTCTTTTTTTTCCCCTGCATTACCCTTAACTGCGTTAAGGCAGCGTAAGGCAAGTTGCGCGTGGAAGTTTATCGTGACAGGCAGTCCCAGTAATCACATCTGCATGGAGGTTAGCGTTTAGCCATGAAAGTTTCAATTAAAACAGTGGGTACTACCAATAAGTCGCTCTATGCCTTTATTGGCTTGCTGCTGGTATCGTTTGTGCTGATGACTGCCGTTTTCACCTTCGTGGCAATCGATAGTAGGCATGATGAAGAATACTTAGGCTATGTCACGCAATTGCGGCTTTTGTCCCAACAAACTTCACAATATGCAGTGACTGCTTCACGGGGAAATGAAGAAGGGTTTAAGAACGTCATCAAGGCACGTCGTGAATATCAGCGTTTACTGGATTTAGTCACCGGTGGCAACAGCAACACTGGGATGGCGGGCACGCCTGAAGCGGCAACCCCCAGCTTGACCAATCTCACCAATCTTTGGAAAGGGGTTGATGGACACATCACACAACTCTCGCAAACCGAAGAAGCCGTGATTCGTCTGTATGGGGAATCCAAGACCCTGAGTGAAATCACCAATGATGTGGTGACCAAAACTGAAGAAACCATCAAAGCCACGGTTTCAGGGGGCGCAAATCAAGCGCAAATGTACAAAATTACCCACCAGTTAATGCTATTAGAACGTATTTCTAACAGCATTCGCCTCTCCTTACGCGGCGACTCTGATGCCATCAATGCAGAACAACAATTGGGCGATGATATTAGTGAATTCAGTGACACTCTGACGTTATTGTTGGATGGCGGTGAAGATGTTGCCGCAGTCACCGACGTGGCCGCCCGCAAAGCCATTCAAGAATTGAAGACGCTGTTTGAACAAAAGATTGAAAAAATTGATTACTTCCTTGATAAATCTGAGCAATTGTTCCAAGCCAAAGATGCAGCGCAAGCCATTAATGAAGCAGTTCACAAAATTTTAACGGCTATTGAAGAATTACACAGTGCCTATGTTAAAGCCGCAGAACAACGTCTTGTTTCAACCACTTTGGGTAATTTCTTAGCCGCTTTAGTGTTAGTGTTGTTAGTTTTATTAAGTATTATCATCACCCGCATCAACCAAGCCCGTGCCTCAGAAACCAAGCAACGTTTGGAAGAGCAACTCAAGGCAAATCAACGCAACCAAGAAGCTATTTTACGTTTACTCAGTGAAATTGCCGACTTGGCAGATGGTGATTTAACGGTAAATGCGACCGTAACTGAAGATTTTACAGGCGCGATTGCAGACGCAATTAACTACTCGATTGAAGCTTTGCGTGACTTGGTTATCAGCATTAATAAAACCGCTGTGCAAGTCACCGCCGCCGCCCAAGGCACGCGTAATATTGCAGCCCAATTGACACACGCCAGCGAACGCCAAGCCCAACAAATCGCTAAAGCAGGACAAGCGATTATCGGCATGGCAAACTCGGTGAAAAAAGTGTCTGCCAATGCAATTGAATCTGCGGAAGTGGCGAAGAAATCGGTGGAAATTGCCAGCAAAGGTGCAAAGGCCGTACAAGATACCATTGCAGGCATGGAAACCATTCGTGAGCAAATTCAAGAAACCTCAAAACGGATTAAGCGTTTAGGGGAAAGCTCGCAGGAAATTGGTGAAATTGTGGGCTTGATTGATGACATTGCTGACCAAACTAATATTCTCGCCTTGAATGCTGCAATTCAGGCAGCAATGGCGGGTGAAGCAGGACGCGGCTTTGCGGTGGTTGCTGACGAAGTGCAACGCCTTGCAGAACGTTCCAGCAATGCGACCAAGCAAATTGATGCCTTGGTCAAAACCATTCAAAGCGATACCAATGAAGCCGTGGCTTCGATGGAACAGAGTACTGCTGGAGTGGTGGCTGGGGCGAAGATTGCAGAACGTGCAGGCGAGGCTTTGGCAGAAATCGAAAAAGTGTCGGTGCAATTGGCAGGACAAATTGAAAATATTTCTCAAACCTCACGCACCCAAGCGGCAGTGGCTTCTAATATTTCGGGCACGATGACGATTATTCAAGAAATCACCACGCAAACTTCAAACGGTACCAATGAAACCGCTGCTTCAATTGAACGCTTGGCGAAATTGGCAAATGAATTGAGAACCTCGGTAGCAGGCTTCAAGCTGCCTGATGAGGCACAAAAGAGTATTACCGAAATGAGTGAGCAATACGCGGCTTAATGCGTGGCGCATCATCGATAGGCTAACCATGAAGGTGTTTTAATGAAACATGCTGCCCTGACGTGGGTTAAGGTAACGATTGACGAAAGCCTCAAACAAACACGCCAAGCACTTGAGCAGTTTGTGGAAAACCCCAATGAGACTGCGCCGTTGCAGCAGTGTGTATTGCTGCTGCACGAAATTCGTGGGGTGTTGAGTATTC
>JBDKHS010000320.1:0-8028 GCA_039797505.1 Pseudomonadota bacterium
CAGGCGGTATGATATTGTCTTTGCCCAACACTGAGCCAGCCCCGACGAAATCGGTAGCAAAACCTGAAACAGGGCATGTAGAAAACTTTTTAAAGTAAGCGGTTAAGTATTTTAACTGCGCCCCTAAATCCCCTAAAGGGGACTTTAAAGATAAAGTCTTTAATGTTTAGTCGTACTCGTAGGGTGGAATAGCGTAGCGTATTCCACCAAGAAACGTGATAGTTCTAGGGGGATGGTGGAATACGCGATGCTATTCCACCCTACCACTCAATTTTCTACTCTTGCTTAAACCGCAAACGCATCTCTGCCAATTCACTGGCAAATCCCCCCGACAAAATCGGGAAACGACACCAAGTTTTTGGATCAAGACTTTCATCATCCAAGTGAAAACTCGGCGCGTAACGTTCCCGTTTCCACTGATTACGTGTCCACAAATTAAAAAAGCGTTCAATCCAAATCAGCAATTGTTCAGACGTGTATTCTGGGTAACGATTTTGCAGTAAATGCAAGATTTCATACGGGGTTTGTCGATCCCGAATCGCGGCTTTTTCCACTGTATTTAACAAGGGATAGGGCATTAAATCCTGCTCATCGGTTTGTGACATTTCGCTAGGACGCAATTCTGCCGTGGGTTGTTGTTGATTGACCAACGACAAGGCCGAAAATGGTGCGAGTTGAATCGGCCCTTGCTGTTCCAACCACTGCAACCAATGTCGAATAAATTCTTTATCAATTCCCGCCAACGGGCTAATACTGCCACTGGTATCACCGTCCATCGTGGCATAACCCAATGCCGCCTCGGAACGATTACTGGTCGCCAATAACAAGGCATTTTGAAGATTTGCCAACAGCCACACCCCCGGCGAACGGGTTCGTGCCTGAATATTTTGCAAGGCAATATCATCTTTTTCCCAAGTCAATTTGCGCTGCAAAGCCTCAGAAACGATGTCTACATAGCCCTTTACCAACGCATTAATATTTAGTTCTAAATAATTCGCGCCCAAACTGCTTGTCAACGTTGCCGCCGCCTGCTGAGTAATTGCGGAAGAGTTTTCTGTGGCTTGATACACACAAGTTAATAATTGGCGCATTATTTCTAATTCGTTATTGGTTTTGGGCAAATGGCAATGCGCCAGTTTTTCACTGAAACCTGCCGCGCCCAACTCTTTCACGCCCAACTCCACCATCAAACGCACTAAACAAGCAATCGCTGACGAATCCGCACCGCCACTCAGCGACAGCATAAAACCCTGTGCACGACTTTTGCGCAAATAATCAAATAAACCCAAACTCACGGCGCGGGTAAATTCCTCTTCTTTCAAACTGGGGCTGTATTCCCATGCGTGCAAAGCCTGATTTTTTTCCTGATTGCTGGGGAAATAATTCGGATAATCAAAACCCAGCACGATACGCGCCTCTAAATTCGGCACGGTGTCGCCCGTGCGGGCTTGCACCATGCGGGTAATATCGACATCGACTGAGGCGGTTACTAACTGATAATCTGCAAAACTAAAACGCCTTCCCGTGCCCAGCAAAGTGCCGCCGCTTGCAATCATACAATCCCCATCGTAAATCGCGCGTCCTGCCTCATTGCCCAACAAATTGCTATACACATAACTTGCACTGAAGGCACGAGAACCTTCCAGCACAAAACGCTCGCGTACGCTGTGCTTGTCAAAGGCGAAATGACTCGCGCTGGGATTGAGAATAATATCCACGCCCGTTTGTGCTAATTCAATCCCTGGACGTTGTGCCACCCACGCTTCTTCACAGATTTCAAAACCAATGCGCACGCCGCCACAGCTAAAATAAATATCGCCAAAGGGATAATGTTGCCCTTCAATTTCGATTTCAGTACGCGCTCCTCGCGCCCACGGTTTAAACCAGCGCGGTTCGTAATGAATGCCATCGCCCGCTAAAAAACGTTTTGCCACAAAGCCCGCAATTTTGCCATCGACCGCCAAACACACCACATCATAAACTCGATTTTGATAACTCAATGGCAAACCCAAGGCGACAATCATCCCCTGAGTTTGTGGCACAAGTGCTAATAAACTGCGTTGCGATTGTTGCAATGTGCCCGCCGCGAGAAACATATCTTCACACCCATAACCGCTGATGCACAATTCAGGTAAACATAAAATGCTGACCCGTGCGGCGCGAGCGGCATGAATTGCGGTTTCAATGCGTCGCTGATTGCCCTGCCAATCCAAAGGCGTTTGGTTTAATGCCGCCGCGCCCAGTTTGATATATCTCATAACAACGCGCTCCCTGCCTTACGCATTTGATTAATCATGAATTGTTTTAAAGTGTGTAATTTGACATCCAAGCCCAGCGGATAGGTTTGTAACATGTCGGAATATTTCAAGGCATCGGGACAGTTTGCCAATTGTTCTTTGACGCGGGTGCGAATTTTATCCAAGTGCGGTAATTCGGTGACTAATTGCCCCTTACGCATGATGGGAATTAATAAATCCTGATAAGCGGTGTTTTCTGCCAGCAAGGTGCGCTGGTTGGGATTTTTCATTAAGACAATGTTCGGTGCGCCGCTGGGTCGATTGTGCAGGTCATAGAGCATATCCCCCAAAAATCGCCCGCGCGCATCGTGAAAACGCCGTACTTGCAAAATCCCAGGAGTGGAAGTTTTTGCCACATCGTCGGAAATTTTCAAACGATATTCCCATTCGCCCTTGCCTTGGCGCAAAGCACTGAGTTTATACACGCCCCCTAAAGCCGCATGGTCATAGGCTGTCACCAATTTCGTGCCGATGCCCCAGACATCAATCATTGCCCCCGACTGTTTTAATTCAGCAATGGCGTATTCATCTAAATCATTGCTCGCCACGATTTGGGTGTGTTCAAATCCTGCGGCGTTGAGCATTTTACGGGCTTTCTGGCTTAAATTTGCCAAATCGCCCGAGTCCAAACGAATGCCTGCTAATTTATGTCCGTGTTCGCGTAACCAATGCCCTGTTTTAATTGCTTGTTGTACGCCGCTTAAAGTGTTGTAGGTATCGACTAATAAGGTGCAATTATTCGGCAATGATTCCGCATAAGTTTGAAAAGCCTCTGCTTCGCTGGGGAAAGACATCACCCAACTGTGAGCATGTGTGCCTTTGACGGGAATGCCATAAAGTTTCCCTGCCAACACGTTGGATGTGCCCATGCAGCCGCCAATATACGCGGCACGGCTTGCAGTGACACCGCCGTCAATGCCTTGGGCGCGACGCAGACCAAATTCGAGCACGGGGTCTGCGCCTGCGGCTTGGCAAATGCGCACGGTTTTGGTGGCGATTAAAGTTTGGAAATTCAGAATATTCAGCAGCGCGGTTTCCAACAATTGGCATTGCAGTAATGAGCCTTGAATGCGCAATAAAGGCTCGTGCGGAAATACGATAGTGCCTTCGGGGACTGCATCAATATCACAGTCAAAACGCAACGCGCCTAAATATTCTAAAAAATCAGGGGGAAATAAGGCCTTCCCATCATTGCCCGTGAGCAAAGATAAATAGGCTAAATCGCTAGAGGTGAAACGTAAATCTTCTAAATATTCGATAACGGTGCTTAAACCTGCGGCAATACAGAAATTTCCATGAAAAGGGGCCGTGCGAAAATAGAGATGAAAAACGGCTTCTTGTTCTAGTTGCTGAGATTTCCAATAACCATACGCCATAGTTAACTGATATAAATCAGTGAGCAAGGAAAGCGAATGTCCATATAATTGCTTGAGATGATTCATGATAGTTCTCAAAATGCAGTCGAAAAACGGGAATTTGGCGGTGCTGGTAGTTTGTCAAGAATCAGGTATGATCTGCGGTTTTCTAGCCTGTTGCCTGTGGTGAGTAATTACAATGTCCTGTTTAGTCAAACCCCCAAAATCTTTATTACGCTGTGTTGGCAAAGCCATTGCCGATTATGAAATGATCAAACATCAAGACCGTATTCTGGTGGGCGTGTCGGGGGGGAAGGACTCCTTGTCATTACTTCATATTTTGGCACATTTACAACGTTATGCCCCTATTCATTTTGACGTGGCGGCGATCACTGTTGATCCCGAAATTGAAGGTTTTGACCCCTCAGTGCTGAAAGCTTATATGGCAGAATTGGGAATTCCCTATTTCTACCAAGAACAGGCAATTATGGAACAGGCGCAACAATCGATGAAAGGCGATTCGTTTTGTGCTTATTGCTCGCGCATGAAACGCGGAATTATGTATAACACCGCGCGCCGCGAAGGCTATAACGTGCTTGCCTTGGCGCAACATTTGGATGATTTGGCAGAAAGTTTTCTGATGTCGGCGTTGTACACGGGCAGTTTGCAAACCATGAAAGCAAATTATCTGAATGATGCGGGCGATGTGCGGATTATTCGTCCACTGGTTTATGTGCGAGAACGTCAAACCCGAGATTTTGCCCAAGTGGCGCAGTTACCTGTCGTGCCTGATAATTGTCCCGCCTGTTTTACCAAACCGACGAAACGCCATCATGTGAAAACCTTATTGGCACAAGAAGAACAAACCCATAAACATGTGTTTAAAAGTTTGCTGCATGCGATGCGCCCATTGATGTTGCAAAATGCGAGTAATGCGGTGGATGAGATGGATGAGGTTTTGTAAGCTTAAAAGATTAAAACCAGCCCCTAAATCCCCTAAAGGGGACTTTAAAGACAAAATCTTTTAGGTTTAGCCCCCTTCAAGGGATTGGGGGGATTTAAAAATCTCAACAATTACCACGATCTTAAATCCCCCTCAATTCCCCTTTTTCAAAGGGGGAGGTTAAATCACAAACGTTTATACAACGCATGCACTTGCTGAGCAATCGGCAAAATATCAAAGTTTTGATAAAAACGTTGTTGCCCAGCCGCGCCAAATTCTGCCCGCAATTTGGGCTGGTCACGTAATTTTTGCAGTGCGGTGACTAAAGGCGCAACTTCCAACGGCGGTATTAATAAACCCGTCTTATCGGCTTGCACCACCCATGTCATTCCCGAACCTGTCACTTGGGTTGCAATAATCGGTTTTGCATAACGCATCGCTTCCAACAACACCATGCCAAAAGCTTCGGTGCGTTCCAACGAAGGCAAGCAAAAAATATCGCAACTCGCAAGCAACCCCGTTAATTGCTCGTTTGAACAATGCCCCAACAAACGCACCCGATTTTCCAATTTTAAGCGGCGAATCATTTCAGCCAGTTGCGCGTGCAATTCGCCAGTGCCCACAATTAAGGTTTGTGCCTTATCCAGTTGTGTCAATGCCTGCAATAAAATAGCTTGTCCTTTGTAATAGGTCAAACGCCCAATGTGCAGAATTTTCACCCCTGAATTTTGCCATTGTGCACTTGCCCAAGCTTGTGCGGCGGGACTGGGTTCGGGTAAACGCGCGGCATTTAATCCTAAAGGAATCACTTGCGTTTTATGCTGCCACGGGCGCAATGCCGCACTCGACGCTAAATAAGGTTCGGAGCTGGCAATCACCGCTTGGGCGCGGGCGAGCAAGGCTTGTTCCGCAGGGCGATAAAATTTATACGCCAAGGACAGCCGATTATCCAAATTGGAAACCACATCAGAATGCCAATGCAGCACCCACGGTAAGCGTCGTGCTTGGGGCGACAAAAAGGCGAAAAAGGCAGAAGTATTGGGCAGATGAAAATGTAAAACTTCGGGTTTGAATTGGGCAATAATTTTATTCAGCCAAAACCCAAACTGCGGGCTGACGGGCGCGTATAACAAACGTCCATAACAAGGCGCACGATATAAATGATAAGGCTGGGTAAATTCAGCTTGCACGCTGGAAAAGCTACGTTTCCATGCAATATTATGGTCGTGCACTAAGGCGGCAATTTCATCTCCGACTTGCATTTGCGCGGGAATCAGGTCAGCGAGAAAGCTTTCCATGCCGCCTGCAAAGGGCGGGTAAAATTTGCCAATATGAAGAATGCGGGGCATGGGTTACATAGCTTTCAGAAGTTAAGGAGAAGTGCTGTAATTATAACGGTTTGCAGCAGCTAAACGCGCTAATAAGGTGGTTTTGGGCAACCACATGACAATATCATCAAAGTTTTTGTCAGCATCGCCACCCTTCACATTATCATTTAACACATAAATTGCGTTCCCATCAGCATTTTCATAAGGGGTTGTGCCATTTTTTTGCTGCTCTTGTGTGCCATTAGGTGTTTGATCATTGCCATAAGAAAGTAAGACGACAATGATTTTTGAAGAGTTATCAGCTTCTGAGGAAACCAATGGTTTATTCACTGGCTGATAAGTCGGTGGCAATACATAATCATGAGTGACATTAATTTTATCTGTTGTTTTCAAGTCTAGAGGTAAACCTGTGGCTGTATTCGCAACAGTATAATTACTATCCACCCGATAACGAATCGGAAAGCCCCATGCGTCGGTCACTTTGCCAATCCCCAATTCTGCCCAAGGTAAAAATCCTTCTTGTCCACACAAAATACTTTGTGAAGTGCCAAAATCATTTGCTGCAGGATTGCTGACCACTGCCGCAGGACAGGGCAATTTGCTATTCATCACCGCATAACCAATCAAGGCTTCTTTAATATTGTCCATAGTTTTTTCAGTTTCACTGATGGCGCGGGCATTGAGTTGACCTGTGACGGGGAGAATTAATGTCCCCATCAGCAAGCCAATCACCAGCAAGGACATTGCCAATTCCACTAAAGTGAAGCCGCCTGCGGGCTGCTTGAAAGTATTCATCTTTCCCCCTCATTCGCTTTATTTCTTTAAGTATAACGTGAATTTGCAGTGATGAACTTATGAATTTGGTTCGTGCAGTGTCAGAATTGGGATTGACGGGATTATCCGAGGGATACTTAGGGATGGAGATTCAAAAACTTTGTGTGTGCTTGGTATTTTTAACAGGACGATTCTGTAAATCTTACCCAAAAAACTTCAGTATGTAATTCATGCAAACGTGAATCGCCCCAGTTTTTAAGTGAACTGGGGCGATTTTTATTTCCACAAATCGAGACTGATTTAAACGATTTCTGAAAACCAATTAGAGCCGAACAAACCGCCTTCCTTAGCCTTCCAACCATTTTCCAGCATAAACTTCTTCAAACGCCTTTTGATTTCGATTTCAGGCAACTTGTCTTTACAAGCGGTTCTGAAAATCGTCACTGCATTGGCGAACTCTTTCTTGTCCACCTTGCCATCCATCGCAAAAGTACGCAGGGCATCAACTGCACGTTCTTCAGCCTCACGCTCCAACACAATGTTATTTGCAGCGGCAACTTGGCGAATAACGTCTAAACCCTCATCAATGCCCAACCCCATTTCCACCGCTTTTTCTAAAATCTTGCGTTCTTCTTTGCGATCTAAATACTTGTCTTCGTAAGTTTGCAACTTGATGTATTCAACAAAGCGTTTTACCGCTTCACTGTTTTGACCTGAGGCAGCAGGGCTATCGCTAAACAATGACATGATGTATTCCTTTCCTTATGGTAAATAGTCTATGTGCGCTAAAATAAACCTAGCACATCTCAGTTATATTAACAATATTAAGCATGCTAAAGATATAAGTCCCAAAGCTACACAGTTGAATCGATAATTATTTGATTTTACTGGAAACACGGCTATATAGCACATAATGCTAACTCATTGTAAATAATCGCATTAGTGTTTAAATTGCGGAATGCCTAAAATTCTTGAGATCGCAATCGAAGGCAGGGCACGAAAAAATAGTAAGCAGTTTAACTGCGCCCCAATACCTTTTTAAGCGCCTCTAAGAAACGTTGATTTTCCTCAGCTTTCCCAATACTGATGCGTAGATGCTGTGGCATTCCATAATTCGCAATCGGGCGCACGATAACCCCTTCTCGCAATAAATTTTCATACACAGGCGCGGCGATTTGTCCCACATCCACGGTTACGAAATTGCCCACCGACGGAATATAATCCAAACCCATCGCGGCAAAACCTGCGGTTAATTGCGCCATGCCAGCCCGATTTAATGCCACTGATTGCTGTAAATATTCTTGATCTCGCAATGCAGCCGCCGCAGCCGC
>JBDKHS010000321.1:0-7038 GCA_039797505.1 Pseudomonadota bacterium
AGTGAAAGCAGGACGTGAAAGCATGGGCGCACGTTTAGTGCCGACTGATTCCGCAGGGATTAAAGCCTTATTTCAAGCCTTGCGCCGTGGCGAAATTGCAGGCATTTTGCCAGACCATGAACCCAGTCGCGGCACGGGCGTGTTTGCCTCTTTCTTTGGAATTCAAGCGTATAGCATGATTTTAGTACCCCGTTTGGCACAGAAAACCGATGCAAGCGTGATTTTTACCTTCGCCGAGCGTTTGCCCAATGCCCAAGGTTTTCATTTGCATTTCCTGCCCGCTGATCCTGAAGTGAGTAGTTCTGATTTAAGTGTGGCGGCGGCGGCATTAAATGCGGGGGTTGAGCGTTGTGTGCGTATTTGCCCGAGTCAATATCAATGGGGCTATAAACGCTTTAAATCACGCCCTGAAGGCGAAGAACGCTTTTATCCATGAGGATAAAATCCTGCCTAAAAGGGGCTAAACACCATACTGCTTAGTTCCCTTAGGATATTGCCCTCTAAATAAGTCTTAGAAGTTACGCAGTTGAATCGTGCGTGAGACCTTCTAGGTTTTCAAAACCTAGAAGGTCTTGAATCTAGCGTGCAGCACTACCAGTCCTTAAACTCCTCACATTCCCACTTGAAACCGCACAATAATTAATTCCAACAACTGTTGCGCCAATACGGTTTTAGTATTCCGCGCCAATTCAACTTCACCCTCTTTCCACAACACTGTCAGCGCATTTTCCAAGCTGTCAAAGCCCGTGCCCTCAACTCCGACTAAATTCGCGGCAATCATATCCAGTTTTTTACGTTCCAATTTATCCCGTGCATATGCCGCCACTGTCTGCGTTTCTGCGGCAAAACCCACGGTAAACGGTGGCTTCGGCAAAGCGGCAACCTGCGCAATAATATCGGTGGTTTTTGCCAATTCAATCCGCATTTCATCGGTTTTCTTTTTAATTTTGTGCGTCGCCATTTCAGCCGCCCGATAATCTGCCACCGCTGCCGCACTGATGAAAATATCGCAGTCCTGAATTTTTGCCATGACCGCATCTAACATCTGTTGGGCACTGTAGGCAGGAATTAATTGCACTCCCAAAGGCGCGGCAAGATTCACAGGGCCACTGACTAAAAACACCTCAGCCCCCGCATCACGCGCCGCCTCAGCCACGGCATAACCCATGCGTCCTGAACTGCGATTGCTGATAAAACGCACGGGGTCTAAATCTTCACGGGTGGGGCCTGCGGTGACCAGCACCCGTTTTCCCAATAATTTCCCGCGCAAGGGGCTGAATGCACTTTGAATACGCTGCAATAATTCCGCAGGTTCTAACATCCGTCCTGCGCCCACATCACCGCAGGCTTGCGACCCTACCGCAGGCCCCCAGATTTGAATTCCAAATTCACGCACGCACTGACAATTGGCTTGTACGGCGGGGGCTTTCCACATTTGTTGATTCATCGCAGGGGCAATGCAAATTGGCGCGGCAGTGGCAAGACATAAGGTACTCAATAAATCATTGGCATGTCCATGTGCCAAACGCGCAATAAAATCTGCTGTCGCGGGCGCAATCACAATCATATCTGCCCAACGAGCCAGCTCAATATGCCCCATCGCCGCTTCTGCATCGACATCTAACAGGGCAGTTTGTACCCGATTTCCAGAAACTGCTTGAAAGCTTAGAGGGGTAATAAATTCTGTGGCGGCGGGAGTCATTGCAACCCGCACTTGTGCGCCGTGATCACGAAGGCGGCGCACTAATTCAATACATTTATAGGCAGCAATTCCGCCTGTTATTCCAACAAGAATATGTTTATCAGTGAGTTGAGTCATTATTAGTATTCTCAATTATTGCTTGGATGCAGTATTTATATGAATAGCTTTTGAATTCTAAATCAGAGTGCTTGGGTTTTAAAAATCCAATTGGTTTAAATTAACCCTATAACATACTTAATATTTAGGTTATTCTTATTTCTTGGGGACTAAACTTAACTTAGGTTAATTTATTTTCAATTTATGTGGCGTACACTCGAATCAGAATTAGAGCTAAAACACAACCCTAAAGGAGAATGCCATGTATTCAACTGAACATCATGATTTACACCATGAATTTCCTGAGTTCAAAGAGAAAATCCATGAGCTTAAAGTGAGCAATCCTCATTTTGAACGCATGTTTGAAGAATACCACAAGGTTGACAAAGAAATTCGGCGTATTCTCCAAGAAATTGAAAAAGCTTCCGATGTTTATCTTGAAAATCTCAAGAAAACACGTTTACATTTGAAAGACGAAATGTATTTGATGTTACAAGCCAGCTAATCGACTTAAGCCAGATGACGAACGGGGCAGCAAACGCTGCCCCGTTTGTATTTCGCGCTTAGATTTTGCGAGTTCTATCTGGTTGCCGAGACAGACTTTAGTGTTGCGGGAAGATTAAAGATGGATTCAGACCTGCTAGGTTTTAAAAACCTAGCAGGTCTAAAGCAGGAAAACTTACGGCTGACTAATTTTCACAATCGCCCGTCCCGTAATTTGATTACTCACATACGCGCCCACCACGCTGGGAACTTCGTCCAAACTCACTTCACGGGTAATAATTTTGTCAAAATGTTGAGGGCGTAAATCGCTCGCCAAACGTTGCCACACTTTTTGACGCAGTGCAGGAGGCACATCGGTCGAATTAATCCCCAACAAACTCACCGCCCGCAAAATAAACGGCATCACGGTTGTATTAAGCTGAATGCTGCTTGCCAAACCGATGGAAGCAATATTCCCCCAAGGCTTTACGGTGCGCGTCAACCATGCCAATACGTCGCCACCTAAATTATCCACCGCCCCGCCCCATTGCGCCGCTTCTAGGGGACGTGTGCCCATTTCCAATTCTGAAGCGAGCAGCACTTGGGTTGCACCTAAACTTTTCAAATACTCGATTTGTGCGGCTTTGCTGGTGAGTGCGGTGACGCTGTAGCCTTGGTGGCTGAGCATATCAATCGCCAAACTGCCTACGCCGCCCGTTGCACCGGTCACCACAATTGAACCTAAATCAGGGCTTTGTCCATTGTCTTGCATTCGTTGCACCGCAAGGGCTGCGGTAAAGCCTGCCGTTCCAATTGCCATGCTGTCATATAAACTCAAGCCTTCAGGCAAGGGAATCACTAAGTTTGCAGGCACGCGGGCAAATTCTGCATAGCCGCCATCAAGGGTTTCGCTAAGTCCGCAGCCTGTGACTACGACTGCATCGCCCGCTTTAAAACGTGCATCGCTAGAACTTTCCACATAGCCCGCTACGTCAATGCCTGCATTTAATGGATATTGGCGCAAAATTTTGCCCGCGCCTGTGATTGCCAGTGCGTCTTTATAATTAATCGTGGAATACACACAACGAATCACCACTTCGCCCGCCGTGAGTTCGTCGCGTGACATTTGCACAAAACGCGCTTCAATCCGCCGTTCTTCGTTATACACACGCAAGGCTTTGAATGTACTCATGCTAATCCCTCCCTTGGGATATTGTTTGGATGAATTATGTTTATTGACACCCCCTTTGAAAAAGGGGACTGGGGGAGAAGAGTCCCAAAGTATTTTTTAATCCCTTTAACTGCGCCACTAAATCCTCTAAAGGGGACTTTAAAAACAAAAGCTTTTAGGTTTAGCCCCCTTCAGGGGGTTGGGGGCGCAGTTAAAACTGACTTTGAGACTTTCCTCGAGGTTTGGGCGCAGTTGAGGTCTAAATTCCAAAACATCTTCTGTTCAATCAATAAACACCTCCCCCAAGTCTATTTTCAACTCAGGAAATAAGAATGGTGTCGCAATTTCATCTTCTGAATACATGGCTGCAAGTTGATATTTTTCAGTCTCAGGATTTAATACAAATTGATAAACTGCTTGTTCATAAGGATAAACGAGCCAATATTCCGTAACGCCTGCTTCTTCATACAAATCATATTTAAGGCGCATTTCTTTCTTTGAATTACCTTTGGATAAAATTTCAATAATCCAATCGGGTGCGCCATTGCAACCTTGTTCGGTGAGTTTATTCGGGTCGCAAACCACGCATAAATCAGGTTGCACCACGCTGTAAACTTCGCAATCTGAAAGTTGAGATTTGCGGCTGTCGTAAAGTTTCACATCGAAGGGGGCAACAAATAACTCGCATTTTTTCTTGTGTAAAAAAGTATTAATATAGTGGGCAAGCTCACGCGAAATACGTTGATGTTTCAAATTCGGTGCAGGACACGTGAGCATAACGTGCCCCTTAATCAACTCTACCGTCTCATCAAATTTCCACGTCAGATAATCCGCATAACTATAAGTGCCATTTAAATCCAATTGCGATAATTCAGTAATATTTCCCATATTGTTCTCCATGCTGTGAATTGGAACAACTCAGCACATTATCGTTCAGAAGTTTTTTGAAATAGGGTAGGAAACTTTCAACATCTTAAATCCATTATAAAATTTAATCCGATTCTAAACCCCATCTCGGCTGCAATTCATGCACAATGTCGAGATGGTCTAAAATTCTGGCGACCATAAAATCAACTAAATCCTCAATTTTTTCAGGACGTTGATAAAAGGCAGGATTCGCAGGCATAATCACCGCGCCCATCCTTGCTAAACGCAACATATTTTCTAAATGAATGACAGAAAACGGGGTTTCACGTACCACGAGCACCAATTTACGCTGTTCTTTCAGCATCACATCAGCAGCACGCTCGATTAAATTACGACTCGCCCCACAGGCCACCGCGCTCAATGTGCCCACGGTGCACGGACAAATCACCATTGCCTGAGGGGCTGCACTGCCGCTCGCAATCGGTGCAGTCCATTGTTCCCGCCCGAAAACTTCTAATTGCCCTTCTTCAGCTTGATAACGTTCACTGAGCAAGGTTTGAATATCTGAAGCACGCGCAGGCAAACTTAAATCGGTTTCCATTTTAATCACGATTTGCGCAGGCGCAGACAACACCAAATGCACATGGCAATTTGCCCGCAATAACTGTTCAAGCAAACGCAAACCATACGCCGCGCCCGACGCGCCCGTCATTGCCAAAGTAATTCGTGCTTGTTCCATTACAACGCCTCAAGTGCGTTTAAAACGCGACTGTGCAGATTTTCAAAATCGCCATTGCTCATAATTAAAATATAGCTGTCAGGCTCGGCAATGCGCACAATTTCTGTGATTAATGCCTCGGTATTGTTAAATATTTTTCCCGCTGCAAGCTGCTCGGCGACGGCGGCAAGTGACCATTTCAGATTCGCAGGTTCATAAAACAATACATTATCGGCGGCGGTCAAAGAAGCGGCGAGAGTATCTTGATAAATTCCCATGCGCATACTGTTAGAACGTGGTTCTAACACAGCGATAATTTTGGATTTCCCCACGCGCTGCCGTAAACCTGCAAGCGTGGTTTGAATTGCCGTCGGGTGATGGGCAAAATCATCATAAACTGAAATATTGTTGACCACGCCGCGCAATTCTAAACGCCGTTTCACATTTTTAAATTCTGCCAACGCCGCACAAGACTGCGCCACGGGCACGCCCGCATGTCGTGCACAGGCAATTGCGCCCAAAGCATTGTTGACATTGTGTTCACCGACTAAATTCCAATGCACTTCGCCTTGCACTTTGTCGCCAAAACGCACCACAAACGCGCTGCCATCGGCTTTTAATAATTCAGCATTCCACGCGCTGGCGGTGGCAATGGTTTCGGTGGGAGTCCAACAGCCTGCATCGAATACTTGTTGAATGCTGGCTTGTTCAGAATGCACGATTAAGCCGTGACTGGGGACGGTGCGCACTAAATGCTGAAATTGTTTTTGAATCGCGGCTAAATCGGGGAAAATGTCGGCGTGGTCAAATTCTAAGTTATTAATTAATAAGCTTTGTGGGCGATAATGCACAAATTTAGAACGCTTATCGAAAAAGGCGGTGTCGTATTCATCCGCTTCAATCACAAAAAACGCGCTGTCATTGACCCGCGCCGACACTCCGAAATTCTCAGGCACGCCTCCAATTAAAAAGCCCGGATTTAAACCTGCATACTCCAAAATCCATGCCGTCATGCTGGTGGTAGTGGTTTTGCCGTGTGTGCCTGAAATCGCTAAGACCCAGCGCGAATGCAGCACGTTTTCTGCCAACCATTGCGGGGCGGAAATGTAGGGGATGCGGCGGTTTAAAATATGTTCAATCGCAGGATTGCCGCGTGATAAGGCGTTGCCGACAATCACACAATCGGTGTCTGGCGCGATGTGTTCTGCGCGATAGCCTTGCAGGCAGGTGATGCCTTGCTCGGCTAATTGCGTACTCATCGGAGGGTAGGCATTTGCGTCTGAGCCTGTGACCGTGTGCCCTAATTGTTTTGCAATCACAGCAATGCCTGCCATGAATGTGCCGCAAACGCCTAAAATATGCAGGTGCATAGACTTATCCTTGTGGAAAAACTTGTTGCAGTACCATGCCTGAAAACATTGAAATGAGAAAGGCTATCATCAAGCCAATCAGCCGACTGCCCCCCACGGCATGACGCATAATGTGGGCGGTGACAATAATCAGCCATAAAAACAAGGCAAGCAGCAGCACATCCGCAAAGCCTTCTAAATTGTCCACGGTGTGATTTTGATAGCTGAAATAATTGGTAGGCAACATCAGGACACTGAGCAGATTATTTGCGCCAAACAGGGCAATTAAAGTTTGCACAATGCGCCGCTGATATTCCATAACTGCCAATAAACTGCTCACTAAAATGATTTGCAGCGACATGTCTAAAACGCCATATAGCCATGCGTCTTTTACACTAAACACTATCAGGGCGGAAACCATACTGATTAACATATAGAGTAAGCTTTGAATAAGCAGCGACGTATACGAATATGGCAATTGATGCGGTCTGAGCTGCAAACGACATAATTTAAAAAATAAACCGAAGGCGTGCATAGGGTGCGACACAATCCTTGTTAGACGAAATCGAGAAAAACTTAGGCAGGATTTAAGCAGCAGTGCTGCCATTTGCCAAGCTGTGAGAGATTTTGATCATAGCATAGTGTGTTGCTG
>JBDKHS010000322.1:0-6650 GCA_039797505.1 Pseudomonadota bacterium
CTAAGTTTTTAAAACCTAGCAGGTCTCATGCGTGATTTAAGCCTTATTCTCTCTTGAATTTTCTTGTTCCCAAGTAACGCATCACAGCTATTAAGTTAAGGGAAAAGAACTATAGTGAGAGATAAAACAACTCCTAGCTACACAAAATTACTTTTATTCAAGTAGACAATAAAAAAGGCGTATCCCTCGCGAGATACGCCTTTTTCATTTAAACAAAACTTATTTCAAGTCAGCAAGAATGCTGTCAATTTTTTCAGGGGTTAAATTTTCGTAGTAAGTATGACCAATTTGCATCATCGGTGCGCCCCCACAAGCGGCTAAACATTCAACTTCTTTCAAGCTGAATAAACCATCGGGGGTAATTTCACCAAACTTACTAACCCCTAATTTCTTTTTCAAATGTGCCACGACTTCATCTGAGCCGCGTAACAAACAAGAAACATTAGTGCAAACACAGATTTTATGTTTGCCCACGGGCTTCATTTCATACATGGAGTAGAAAGTTGCGACTTCATACACCGCAATCGGTTGCATATCTAAATATGCAGCCACGGCATCCATCCATTCAGTCGTCAGCCAACCGCCGTTTTGATCTTGCGCGATTCTCAACGCCGCCATCACCGCAGAACGTTTATGTTCAGGGGGATATTTTGCGATCCAAGTATCAATTTCCGCACGATTTTCGGGAGTGAGTAACGAAGTAATATCCTGTTGAGACATGGGTATAATTCCACTTAAACTGTTAGCACACCGTCTTAACGGTCGATTTCACCAAACACGACATCCTGCGTCCCGATAATGGCGACTACGTCAGCGAGCATGTGCCCGCGCGCCATTTCATCAATCGAAGCAAGATGTGCATAACCTGGCGCACGAATCTTCAAACGGTAAGGTTTATTAGCACCATCGGACACTAAGTAAATCCCGAATTCGCCCTTAGGATGTTCCACAGCGGCGTACACTTCGCCCTCAGGCACGCAATAGCCTTCACTGAACAGCTTAAAGTGGTGAATCAAAGATTCCATATTCGTCTTCATCGCTTCGCGAGAAGGCGGCGTAACCTTGTGATCGGCAGCCATCACAGGCCCAGAATTCTTACGTAACCAATTAATACATTGCTTAATAATATGGTTAGATTGACGCATTTCCTCCATACGCACTAAATAACGATCATAACAATCGCCATTTACGCCCACGGGAATATCAAAATCGACTTTGTCGTAAGCGGCATAAGGCTGTTTCTTGCGTAAATCCCACTCGAAACCTGAACCACGTAACATAGGACCTGAGAAACCTAATTGCAAAGCACGTTCTGGGCTGACGATGCCGACGCTCACAGTCCGTTGTTTCCAAATACGGTTCTCGGTCAATAAAGTTTCATATTCATCGACGCAAGCGGGGAAACGTTGCGCAAAATCATCCAAGAAGTCTAATAAAGAGCCTTGACGGGTTTCGTTTAATTTATTAACTGCGCCCTTGCCATGCCATTTGGACACTTGGTACTGTGGCATTAAATCAGGTAAATCGCGATAAACGCCACCAGGACGATAATACGCCGCGTGCATCCGCGCGCCTGAAACCGCTTCATAGCAATCCATTAAATCTTCACGTTCACGGAAAGCGTATAAAAATACTGACATTGCACCAATGTCTAAAGCATGAGCACCGAGCCACATTAAATGGTTCAGAATGCGCGTGACTTCGTCAAACATAGTGCGGATATATTGGGCGCGAATCGGCGCTTCAATTCCTAATAAACGTTCCACAGCAATGACATAAGCATGTTCATTACACATCATCGACACGTAATCAAGGCGATCCATGTAGGGCACGCTTTGATTAAAAGGCTTGGTTTCTGCCAATTTTTCCGTGCCGCGATGTAATAAACCGATGTGCGGGTCAGCGCGTTCAATCACTTCCCCATCTAATTCTAAAACTAAGCGCAAAACCCCGTGTGCTGCGGGATGTTGCGGACCAAAGTTCATTGTATAGTTACGAATTTCTGGCATGGTTAATCCCTAGTCGCTATAACGGTTATCGTGGCGAATAACGCGCGGCACTAACACACGCATTTCCGTTTTAATCGGTTCGTAAACCACCCGTTTCTTTTCAGGGTCATAACGCATTTCTACATGACCCATTAAGGGGAAGTCTTTACGGAAGGGGTGTCCCACAAAACCATAATCGGTGAGTAAACGCCGTAAATCAGGATGTCCGTCGAACAGAATACCGTATAAATCAAAGGCTTCACGTTCATACCAATTCGCAGCATTCCACAAATCTACCACAGAATCAATGCAAGGAGGCTCGCCGCCCACAAAGGCACGGACACGCACACGTTGATTATTTTTCACAGAAAGCAGGTGATAAACCACGGCAAAACGGGCGTGAGTATGAGTGCTGATTTCTTCAACGTGAATTTCGGAGCTGACCCCACGGCTAAATCCCGTGCTGCTGGCTTCGGTGTCCCAATCGGCTTTACCGTAAGCAAGATAGTCGATCCCACATAAATCCATTAATTCTTCAAAAGCAAAGTCATCGCGTAACGTTTTACACACCGCCAAAACATCAGCTGCCGCGATTTCAATCGTCACTTCATTACGGTCGATTGCTGATTTCAGCAATAATGCCCCGAATTTTTCCTGAAGCTGGGTTAATAATGTTTCTTGATAAGCCATGAAATCACCTTGTTACTTGGCGCGCGCGATAGTATTGGTGCGCTTGATCTTGTTTTGCAACTGAATGATGCCATAGATCAAGGCTTCCGCCGTGGGAGGACAGCCGGGCACATAAATATCAACCGGCACGATGCGATCACAACCGCGTACTACGGAATAAGAATAGTGATAGTAGCCGCCGCCATTGGCACAAGAACCCATTGAAATCACCCAACGAGGATTGGGCATTTGGTCATACACTTTACGCAAGGCTGGGGCCATTTTATTCACTAAAGTGCCTGCGACAATCATCACGTCTGACTGACGGGGGCTGGGTCTAAACACCATGCCGAAACGGTCTAAGTCATAACGTGAAGCCCCTGCCTGCATCATTTCCACAGCGCAGCAAGCCAAGCCGAAGGTCATAGGCCATAATGAACCGGTACGCGCCCAATTAATTAACTTGTCGGCGGTGGTGGTGACGATGCCTTCTTGAAATACACCTTCTATTCCCATTCCAGTGCCCCTTTCTTCCATTCATAAATGAAGCCTACGACTAAAATCGCTAAAAATATGAACATGGAAACGAAACCAAACAAGCCTAAACTTGATTTGAAGACCACAGCCCATGGAAATAAGAATGCGATTTCTAAGTCAAAAATGATAAATAAGATAGCAACCAGATAATAGCGCACGTCAAACTTCATGCGGGCATCTTCAAAGGCTTCAAAACCACATTCGTATGGCGAATTCTTCTCACTATCTGGCTTGCGAGGACCTAAAATAAATCCCAAGGTTGGCGGCAACACTCCAACAACAACGCCAACAATCATAAAGATAAGTATAGGCAAGTAATTTTCTAACATGGTTATTGTAAAACCTCTTCAGAATCCCGCTTAGTATGATGCAAAATAAGCTATTATTGTATGACAGAAATCGCTTAACGCATAGCCTACGTGCAGGATTTTGCGATAAACTTGTGTGTTGACAACCCCATAGCCTGCTGGGAATTGTGTTAAATCTGAACCATCTCAAAATCTTGCTTGCCTACGCCACACTCAGGGCACACCCAACTTTCGGGCACATCTTCCCAGCGCGTTCCTGCGGGAATGCCTTCTTCAGGTCTGCCGATTTCTTCATCATAAACCCAACCACAAATCAGACAGATATATTGCTTATAAACCCGTACCATATTCAGGTGCTCTCGTAAAAATCAAACGATGAATTATACCGCTAATTCTCCAAAGAAAGTTCACATCATGTCGATTCCACCCATAGTTTTAGTGATTGCAGGTAACGATCCCACCGGTGGCGCAGGTATTAGCGCAGATATTCAAACACTTGCACAACAAGGCTGTCATGCTGCACCTGTGATTACTTGTGTCACTGTGCAAAATACGCATAATGTGCACGCCAAAAATCCGCTTTCTAGCACATTCATTCGGGAGCAAGCATTAACTGTATTGGCAGATATGCCGATAGCGGCGTGTAAAATTGGATTATTGGGCAGTGTGGAGATTATTGAAGCGGTTGCAGAAATTTTACAGCTTTACCCCGAAATACCTGTGATTCTTGACCCTGTTTTAGCGGCGGGTGGCGGTAATAATTTGAGTAATGCAGAAATTTTGGCAGCGATGCGAGAATTATTATTACCCCGCACTTTTTTACTCACGCCAAACAGCCAAGAAGCCCGCACATTGACCGCGCCAGAGCTGAGTTTAGAACAGGCTGCAAATAAGTTATTAACTATGGGCTGCAAGCATGTGTGCATCACAGGTACGCATGAAAACACGGAACAAGTGGTAAATACGCTTTACAGTCAAAATCTTGCGCCACAAGCTTGGACTTGGGAACGTTTACCACACAGTTATCACGGATCGGGTTGTACTTTTGCCTCAAGTGCGGCGGCGGGTATTGCGAAGGGTTTAAGCGTGTCAGCCGCCGTGTATGCCGCGCAAGTTTACACTTGGCAGAGTTTGCAGCAGGGATTTGTGGTGAGTGCGGGGCAGGCATTGCCGTCGCGAGTGGGTTGAAACTTGAAGGTAGTGCTAGGGCGTGTCATCAAATAGGCATTAACCGCTAAAGAAGCCCCTAAATCCCCTAAAGGGGACTTTAAACATTTAAATTATTTGTATTTAGCCCCCTTTAGGGGGTCACTGCCATTAAGTTAAGCATAATTCAAGGGAGAATAAGGCTTAAATCGAGCATGAGACCTGCTAGATTTTAAAAACCTAGCAGGTCTCAAGTTAAGCGTGATAAAGACTGGCAGTGCTACGAGCACTGCCAGTCCTCATAATCCCCGTATTATACAAAACTCCACGCTTAACTTAATGGCAGTGCCTTGAGGGGGTGGGGGCGCAGTTTCAGATTTAAATCCGCGCTACACGCCGCTGAAACAGACCCCTTCACTTAATTGATGACACGCCCTAGCCTTTTGTCTCGTTCCAACGCTCCAGCGTTGGAATGACGACCTTGTCACTCCAGCGGCGAGGATTTTACAAGCTTTTGCCGTACAAAAGGAGGTCTTATCGATTCAACTGCGTCATGTCTAGGTTTATCACCTTTCTTGGTGGAATACGCTACGCTATTCCACCCTACGACTCAATTTTCTACTCTTTTTTATCCCGAACTCAGGTTAATTAGCTTATAAATTCAACTGCATAAATTCTAAAGTTATTTGGAAAAGCTGTTTTTATTCAATCCGTCCCTTCTTCATTTTACATAGTGGCTTGCTGAAATAAGCAAAATTCAGCATATTCCAGCAAGTCATTCGCTTAAAAACCTACTTCACCAACTCCATCACCCAACTGCTATTCCGTTCCCGTTCCAAAACTTCAGCCCGCGCCCGAATTAATAGCACCGTGGCATAATAAAATTTGAACGCAAACGCCATTAACAGCAAGGGAATCAACATGCTGACGTGAATCGACGGCGTGCCGATTTTGCTCACCGTCGCGCCCTGATGCAGCGTATTCCACCATTGCACCGAATAATGAATAATCGGAATATTTACCACGCCCACCAACGCCAACACCGCACTGGCACGCGCCGCATTGCGCTTATCTTCAATGGCTACATTCAACGCAATAATTCCAAAATACAGAAATAATAAGATTAATTCTGAAGTTAAACGCCCGTCCCACACCCACCAAGTGCCCCACATCGGCTTGCCCCATAGTGAACCTGTGACCAGCGCAATAAAGGTGAAAGAAGCTCCTAACGGCGCGGAACTTGCGGCAATAATATCGGCAAGCTTAATCTTCCAAATCAAGCCAATTGCGCCCATCAGCGCGATAACCATGTACACAAACATCGACATCCACGCCGCAGGCACATGAATAAACATAATTCGATAGCTTTCGCCTTGTTGATAATCGGGCGGCGCGACGAATAAACCGTAATACAAACCCGCGATAAACAATAAGCCACAAATTGCGCCCAACCACGGAATCATTTGCCCCGCAAGGCTGTAAAAATATTTAGGAGAAGAAAATTTCTGTAAAAATGCCCACATAGTCAACTCAAGCTGATACGTAACGCAGCGGCTGCGGCAAAGGGCGCGAGCGTCAACGATAAGGTTAATAAAGCCGCTAAGAAATATAATTGTCCTGCAATCGGTAATCCTGTGCCTGCGGTTGCCACGGCACTGGCTGCAAAAATCAACACGGGAATGTATAAAGGTAACACCAGCAAAGACAGCAACACCCCGCCACGTCGCAAGCCCACCGTCAACGCTACGCCAATTGCGCCGATCAGGCTTAACACGGGCGTTCCCAATAATAAAGTGACCATTAAGGGAAACATCGCGTCAGTGGGCAAAAACAGCAGTACGCCTAAAAACGGGGCAATGACTAACAAAGGCAAACCCGCCACCAGCCAATGTGCCAACACTTTCGCCAGCACCAACAAGGGCAAAGAATGATGGGTTAAGACCATTTGTTCGAGCGAGCCGTCTTCAAAATCGGAGCGAAATAAGGTATCCAAAGACAGCAA